>DAOVRD010000352.1 GCA_030628375.1 Planctomycetota bacterium | reverse complement strand
CACAGATTCGCACTGACACCGTCGGGTCAGGCACGTTCCGGAAAGCCGGCTGTGCCGGGACTATCACGGGACCGGAAAACGTACGACCATTGCCACTGATTTCCACTGATGCCCACGGATTACAGATACAGCGATCTGACGGAGAAGATCATCGGGGCTGCCTATGCGGTCTACAACGCCTTGGGGCATGGCTTCCTGGAGAAGGTCTATGAGAACGCCCTCGCCGTTGAACTCAACCGTCTGGGCCTGTCAGTGAAGCAGCAGGAGCCTGTGGCAGTCAGCTACAAGGGCGATCTCGTTGGGGAGTACGTGGCGGACCTGGTTGTGGAAGGGAAGGTCATTGTGGAGGTAAAGGCCGTCGGAGAGCTGCAGAAGGTGCACGAGGCACAGTTGATCAACTATCTGAAGGCAACGAGTATCCAGGTGGGCTTGCTCATCAACTTTGGCCCGGAGATAGAGATCAAGAGAAGGATCTTCGACCGGTGACTATCTGTGGCCATCTGTGCAGATCAGTGGCTCAATGCCGCAGCCGTTCTTGACGCCGATTGGCAATGTCTCGAAGAGAGAGATAGCAGCGTGGGCCTGGCCGGCATCTTTTTGCTCTGCGGGAGCATGGAGGTGGCTGATGCTAGACGTTGACGGCGACCGTTTGGCCGTAGAGACCAGGACTCTGAAGGCCCGCTTCGAAGCGGGTGGTCTGGTGTCCCTGGTGAGCAAATCCGACGGGCGGGAGTTCCTCGTCGAGTCCGAAGCCAGGGCGAAGCCGGCCCTGGAACTCCTCTACGCCAACCAGGGCGTCTCACCCCTGTCCGGCGCGCCGGGCGACCGGGCGAGCTGCCGACGCCTCAATGCCCTCTCGGCCGAATACCGGTTGGAAGCGTGGCATGGGGACGGCGTCCTCACCATCGCCGAGGACCCCGAGACCGGGGACCTGGTGATCGAGCCGAGCGGGTATGCGTCGCGCCCGGGCCTGCGGGCCTGCCGCTGGAACCTGGCGGGGATCGCTCCCGGGCTCAAGCTCGTCGCTCCCTTCTTCCAGGGGGTGATGCTCGACCTGGAAGACCCCCTCGTCGCCGGCTCGCGCTGGGCGTGGCCCTTCTCATGGGAGGCGGGGCTGGCGATTCTTCAAGGACGCGACGGCGGACTCTGGGTGCACTGCCGGGACGACGGCTACCGGTTCAAGGCCCTGCACGTCGGCGCCGACGACTCGGGGGCAGAGCGCCGGCTCGGCTTCGAAACCGAGCCGGCCGGCCCGCTCGATCGAAACCTGGCCGCTGGGGGCCTCTCCTGGCGCCTGAACGTGTATGAAGGCGACTGGCGCGTCCCCGCCGGCCGGTACCGCGACTGGCTGCGTAAGGCGTACCAGCCCCGTTCCCCCCGGCCCGACTGGTTGGAAGACGTATGCTTCGCCGTAAGCTGGTGTCCGTGCGAGGCCGGGATACTGGAGGCGCTCGCCGGCAGGCTCGACCCGGGCACTGTGCTCCTGCACGTCCCGCGCTGGCGCACCGACCCCTACGACGAGAACTACCCCACCTACCGAGCCAGCGCCGAGGGCCGCCAGTTCATCCAGCGCGCACAGTCGGCCGGCTTCCGCCTTATGCCCCACATGAACTCCGTGGACATGGACCCCACGCACCCGGCCTACGCCTATGTCCGCGACTTCCAGTACCGGGAAGCGGTCTCCAAGTCCGTCCAGGGCTGGACCTGGGTCAAGGGAGGGAGCCTGCCCGTGCCGGAATCGAACGCTGCGCGCCTGCGCCACCGAGACAAGAAAACCATGGTCAAGATCCACCCGGGGCTGGCCATGTGGCGTTCCATCCTCACGGAGAACGTGGCCGAGGCGGCCGAGGACCTCGGCCTGGAAGCGGTCTTTCTGGACGTCACGCTCTGCGTCTGGAACACCGATAACGGCATCGTCCAGTACCAGACGACGCCCGAGGGGATGCGTCGGCTCATCGCCAGGACGGCCGGCCTGGGACAAGGCCTCGTCGTGGGCGGCGAGGGGAGGAACGAGGTGATCGCACGGGACCTTTCCTTCGCCCAGGTGCACCTGTTCCGGAGCTGGCAGTCGTCACTGGATGGGCTGGAGCGCGCGGGCGGGTGCCCGCTCAACGAGTTCCTTTTCGCAGGGCTGTGCCGCTCTTTCGGCTACTCGCGCCTTGACGGCTCTACACCCAACTCGGCCCTCCGGATGAGGACGCACGTCAGCCTGGGCGCCATCCCGACGGTGACCATTCGCTCGGCGGAAGAACTGACCGAACCCAACGACGCCGTTGCCGAGATGCTTGACCTGGCCTGCTCATACGTCAGGGGTGCCTTTGCGGATGAAGTATGAGCCGCTTTGGTACGTCCTCGGACCGCGCCTTCAGAGTCATACGCCGTTCCTCTTCTTGCGAACCGTCAGTCGGAACTGCGCCGCACCCGTACCGCTCGTTACTCGGCTCACCGATTGTATCGGTCTGGGGTAATGGCTGGCTGCAAGAGCAACCCGGCAATCCCGGTACATGTGTGGCCATACGGTCCCGGATCGGATTACGGACCGTCCCTTTCCGTGACTGCCCTCATGCTATTCTCGGCAGTACCCCGCACTTGAAGTGCCGGACCCTGTAGCATATGTTGACCTAAAGATGAGTGTGTCAGGATGTCTAATCGTGCCGTCTCAGGGGCGATGGTGTGCGTGCAACAATAGGTGACAGGACGGTAGCCGGTTCCACGGCGCTCAGGGTGGTCACTATCGGTCTGTTGACAGGCGGCTACGTTGCGCTCGGCGTCTACTTCCATCGGGTGCTTGGCACCGCTATCGTCTATACGCACGCCGGCTATGTTCCGATCGTGCTGGCCGGAATATGGTGGGGACGCAGGGGGCTGGTAGTTGCCTGTGTTGTGGCGGCGGTGCCCGTTCTTCTGCGCTTTCTCGGGTTTGTAGACGCCCCCGTATGGACCGATGCGGCGAGGATAGCTTCCTTTCTGGCAGTGGCCATAGCAGCTGCTGAATTGAGTGAGCAGGTGATGAGGGGGCAAAGGGCCCTGCGGGCCTCGCAGGAGCAATACAGGTTCATCGTGGAGAAGTCGCTGGCAGGCATCCTTGTGTATAGGGACGAGGGGGTTCTGTTTGCGAATTCGCGTATCGGTGAGATGCTCGGCTACGCGCCGGAGAATATGGCCGGGATGTCGGTGTGGGACCTGGTCGCCGAACAAGATGCCCCGAAGGTGCGGCAGATGATGATGCGCCGTAAGGAGGAGGGGATCTCGGACCTGCAGTACGAGTGCCGTCTTATTCGGGCGGACGGGACGCCCATCTGGGTCGACATAGCGAGTTCGGCGGCTGATTTCGATAACGAGCCGGCCGTGCTGGTGAATGTATACGACATTACGAACAGAAAGGAAGCCGAAGCTAAGCGCCGCGAGCTTGCAGACCTTACCCGCAGGCAGGAAGAGGAACTGATCCATTCGGCACGACTTGCCGAGCTTGGCGAGATGTCCGCCGCAGTGGCCCACGATCTGAACCAGCCGTTGACGGGCATCAAGAACTTCGCCAGCAACGCTCTCTATATGCTGGAAGAAGGTGTCGGCGACACTGAGCAGGTCAGAAGCAACCTGGAGTGGATCGCCGAGCAAGTGCATCGCGCATCGAGGATCATCAATCAGATGCGCGATATGACGCGAAAGTCCGAACGCCGCCTCGTGCCCTTGCAGTTGAACGAGATCATCGGTGAGAGTGTCGAATTCCTCAGGCCTCAGCTACGACTCGCCGCTGTGAAGGTCATCCTTGAACTGGCGGAGGATTTGCCTCGAGTCATGGGGGATAGAGCCCGGCTTGAGCAGGTGTTCCTGAACCTTCTGACCAACGCCCGACAGGCCATGGAGGAGGCGGAGACCCGGCACCTGACGGTGCGGACGTATGCAACTGGAGACAGCGTCGTCAGCGAGGTCGAGGACACTGGCAGAGGGTTCCCTGCGGATGAAGCGGCGGCGCTCTTCGCCGCGT
>DAOVRD010000028.1 GCA_030628375.1 Planctomycetota bacterium | reverse complement strand
GCTACGTAGCCTCTGCCAGCATGCGCCAGGCGGAGACGGTGGACGGCGTTTGGCAGCTCTTCGCCACCGCCGCCCAGAGGATGGAGCTTGAACGGGCCGAAATGGCTCTGTTGGCTAGGGACGGTTCGGGGAGGCAGGCTCAACAGTTTTACCTCTGGGCGGACGATGGCAACGGCCGGGGGCTGCATGATGACGACATTCTATGGTCGGGCGTTTTCCCTCTGCACATAGACGGTGCTCGTCTGGGCAACCTTCGGGTGACGAAAGCCACGAACGGCCATTCCCTCGGCCCGGAAATCGCCGAAACGCTTGAGCTCTTGAGCAAAGCCTTGGCAATCAACGTCGCTCGTGTCCAGAATGCAACCCATTACGCGCAGCCCCTCTACCAAAGCACTCTGTTCTGACCGGTCCGCACGAAGGCCCTTCGCTCTCGCCTGCCTTGGTGAACCTTCAACGTTCAAATTGGTGGTTGTCAGGTCGAGGCACCATTGTGTATGTGTGGTGTGGCCATTGCGCGTCCGCCACACTGGTAGGCCGCATCCGCCTTCGTAGGGGCACGGCGCGCCGTGCCCTGCTTGACTCACCTGAGTTCTGGCCGTCAATCGAGCAGGGCCTGCGGGAGACCATTGAGTGGTACCGCGCGAGTAAGTCGCCCGATGCGGTGCGCCAGAATCTCCAGGCGCTTTTGACCCAGCGCTAGGCGGCAGCCTGGTCTCTACTGTGGGTAGGCAGCCGTACGCTTCTTGATGACGGATCCAGAAACAGCGACAGGCGGTCGATCCAGCCCTGGCTCAGGTGCTGAGCCATCACTGACCGCGCGTGTGGTGAAGGGCGCCGGCTGGGTCTTCGCCGGCAAGGTCGTAGGCCGGGGCCTGCAACTGGTCAAGTTGGTCGTGCTGGCGCGCTTGCTGTCGCCGGAGGACTTCGGCCTCTTTGGCATCGTGCTGCTGGCAATTGCCGCGCTCCAGACCTTCACCCAGACCGGCTTCAGTACCGCCCTCATCCAGCGGAAAGACAATACAGAGGACTACCTCGACACGGCCTGGACGGTTCAGGTCATTCGGGGTTTGGTTCTCGCCGGGATCCTGTTCGCCGTTGCCCCGGCCGTCGGCTGGTTCTTCGAAGAACCGCGGTGCGTTCCCCTTCTGCGCGTTATGTGCGCGTCCGTGGCCATTGGCGGCTTCGTCAACATCGGCATCATCTACTTTCGTAAGGAACTCAAGTTCCACAAACAGGTTCTCTACAACGTTGCAACTGCCGTGGTCACCCTCATCGTCGGTGTGGTCCTCGCCTATCGCCTCCGCTCCGTCTGGGCCCTGGTCTGGGCGGGATTGGCTGGTGCCGCTACACGCTGCATATTGTCTTACATCATCCACGAATACCGGCCACGCGCGCGGCTCGATAGACCCCAGGCGGTGGAGCTTTTCCGTTTTGGGCGTTGGGTGCTTGGCTCCTCTATCGTAATATTCCTGGCGACTAGCATTGACCATGCTTTCCTGGGTAAGGTGCTGGGCGCAACGGCCCTTGGGCTGTACCAGGTAGCGTATCGGTTGTCAAATGCTGCAGCGACCGAAATCACACATCTGACGAATGCTGTCATGATGCCCGCATACGCCAAGGTGCAGGATGACAGCGCAAGGCTCGGGAGGGCCTTCCTCCACGTTTTCGAACTCGTGTTGTCGTTGGCCCTGCCCTTGACTGCATTCATCGTGCTGACTGCTCCACACATTGTCGTCGGCATCCTGGGAGAGAAGTGGCAGGCGGCTGTTATCCCCCTCCAGATACTTGCGATTGCCGGCTTACTGCGTGCAATCGCCGCCACTGGTGGGCCGGTCTTCATCGGGAGTGGGCATCCTCACATGGACTTTTGGATGAATCTGGGGCGTACGTCTGTCATCGCCGTCAGCATATACCCGCTGACGAAGCTGTTTGGCGTTGCAGGGACTTCGTTCTCCGTTGTTTTGGGCTTGGCCGCCACGTTGCCCGTGTGGACGAGGGTGATGTCCATCACGGGAGTTAAGTGGCGCGACGTTCTGCAGAGATGCCAGTCTGCCGTGTTACTGGCAGCATTGGTGGCACTTGCCGTGTGGCTTTCAGGACTCGCGCCCACCTACAGTCCCCAGGCGGCCCTGCTGATGGAATCAAGTGCTGCGGCCATCTTCTGTGGTTTCGGGGTCTGGCTGACATGGCGGTGGTTTCACAGAGGGCCGTTAGTTCAGGTAGGGAAGGCCTTATCGGCTATCAGAAGCGGACACATCACTGGTTGACATCATGGGCACGCAGGTGGATAAGAGTATCTACGTCGGGCCAGTCTACATAAACCCGGAGCGGTTCGCTTCTTATGCCTATCAGATCCGGGAGGTACTCGCGCTAGGCCCGAAGAACGTGTTGGAGATCGGCATCGGCAACGGGCTTGTCTCCTACATGCTCAGGAAGGCCGGCATTGACGTCACCACTCTAGATTTCGACGAGTCGCTTGAGCCCGATGAGGTGGCTTCTGTTACTCACATGCCCTTACCAGATGAGGAGTTTGATGTCGTCGCCTGCTTCGAGGTGCTCGAGCACATACCTTATGGCACGGTGCCAGGTGCTCTCTCCGAAATCCAGCGCGTTTGCAAAAAGCACGCTGTTTTGAGCCTTCCCGACGCTCGACCGACGGTCCGGTTTCGGGTGCCCAGGATCGGCCCCCGGAAGTTTCTCATTGAGCTTCCATTCTGGACAATGCGTGAGCACCGGTTCCACGGGGAGCATCACTGGGAAATCAATAAGAAGGGCTATCCATTACACCAGGTAGTCGCTGCAATCGAGTATGTGGGGTTCACCGTGCAAAAAACGTGGCGGCCCTGGGAAATGCCACGCCACCGGTTCTTCCTGCTTCACAAGCTTGACCGTGGGGCCATGCATGACTGCTGAAATGGCCAGGGCGAAGCAACTCTGGCCGGAGACGTGTCACGGTCGGTGGATGAGCAAGGATTACGTCCGCGGCGTGGTCTCAGTTGACTCTTTCGCGAACAGCCGTCCTTATGAGTAGTCTTCGCAAGAGCACAAGTTGCCAAGACGGTCAGATCAGGATAGCCCACCTGTATGCAAAAGCCCAGCGGTGTGGAGGTGCTGAACGCTCAATCCTATCCTTGGTTCGCGGCATAAACAATGAGCAGTTTCGCTCGTATCTAGTCCTTTGTAAGCGCCTTCCGGAGAGCGAAGAACTCAGTCTAGGCGGCATATGTGCCTTTCCACGCAGGTCGACCTCGCCGCTCTGCGAGCATTTGGTGCCTTCTAAGCGGTTAAGGGCGAGTGTAAGGCACATCTGGCTCGCCCGCCTCATAAAAGGGCTGGACGTCGATATCCTGCACATTCACTCGGCATCGGGCGATGGTTATAGGATTGTGGCGGCGATGTGTAAGTTTAGGAGAGTTCGGATCATCCGCACGGTGAGGGGTGACCCGACCATCTGTTGTCGAGGCAACCCCTCGTACCTGAAGAGACGCGTCGACTCCTGGTCAGATCGCTGGGTTGTCATTTCTCCTGACCATGTTGCATCGCTAGAGGCAACATGGGCGATTCCAAGGCGAAACATAATGGTCATCCCCAATGGTATAGACCTGGACCGATACAGCAAGCCCAAGGTTGACAGACGTCTCATGAGGCAGCAACTTCGCGTCGAAGGAGCGTTCGTGCTCCTGTCGGTTGGGAGGCTTCACCCGTACCAGAAAGACTATGAGACGTTGCTCCGAGCGTTTGAGATCGTAAGAAAGAGCTTACAGCATGCGAAGCTACTTATTGCGGGAGAGGGTGATGGATTGCCTGAGATAAGGTGTGCGGTCCAGCAGTTGCATTTAGAGAGCGACGTGCAACTGCTCGGACACAGAGAGGACGTCCCTGAACTCATGGCTGCTGCAGATGCGTTAGTTTTCTCAACACGTTTTGAGGGCTTTGGCAGAGTCGCAGCAGAAGCCATGGCAGCGGGGCTTCCTGTCGTTGCCTCGAACGTCAACGGGGTCCGCTACGTGTGCGACTACGGGCGGGCAGGATTGCTGTGCGAGCCCCGCGACCATGAAGACATGGCGCGCAGTATTATCGCCGTGGCTCGGAGACCTGCATTGAGGCAGCAGCTTGTCGATCGAGGTCGTGAGAGGGCCTGTAACGAGTTCTCCGAGGAGAACATGGTCCGGCGCCACGAGGACCTGTACCTTTCACTTATGACAAGGAGTTCTTACAAGCGCGGTAGTGAGAGGATCGATGATCCACATTGACGAAGCAGAACCACTCTGGCCGCCGACTTGCCACGGCCGGTGGATGAGTGAGGAGTACGAGCCGGGGCTGGTCTCGGTCATCATACTCACCTACAACCGGGCCCATTTCCTGATCGAGGCCATGGACTCGGTCTGGAATCAGACTTACCGCCCCATCGAACTGATCGTCGTGGACGACGGCTCAACCGATGACACTCAACAGGTGGTGGAGAGGTGGGGTGAGAGGTGCGCCGACGATGACCAGTTCGAACTTCGTTGCTTCCACCAGGAAAACAAAGGCGCCCCGGCGGCCCGCAACCTCGGCCTCATTGAATCCCACGGCGAATACATCCAATACCTCGACTCCGACGATCTGCTCCATCATGAAAAGCTCATGGTCCAGGTTTGCGCCCTCCAAGCTCACCGAAGCTGTGATTTCGTGTGGTCGGCCACGGCTGCGTTCGAGGAAACTCCGGATTTTGCCGCCAAGCCCTACACCGGAATGCCAAGGGAAAGGCTACTTCCCGAGGGAATAAATTCGCTGCTGTGGCAAACAGCGTCCGGGCTCTATCGTCGCAGAGCGTGTCTTCTGACTGGCCCCTGGCATGAGGGGCTCAAGCGCTGGCAAGACTGGGAGTATTACCTGCGGTTGCTGTGTATGCGTCCTTGCGTACGGCACGTGCCCGGCACCTACTTCCTCGTGCGCTCACATGCCACCGGGAGGATTAACGATTTCTACAGGGATGTGGAAGGTCTGACGGCGGGCGTAGCAGCAGTGCAGGCCGTCGAGAGTACTTTTGGGAGATGTGGCCTGGACGGCAGTGAATTCGGGACTGAATTGGCCAAACGCTATTATCGCCTTGCTCGCAGGGCGATGCGATGTGGCGTCAATGAGGTGGCGCAGCATTGCCTGCACAGGGCTCTGTCGCTTCGCACAGCACGTGGGTTGTGGTTGCGGCTGCACTGCTTGCGTAACCTGCATCAGATCATAGGCCCACGAATCTCGACCGCCATCCTGGATTGGGCCAGCTCGGTGCGGAAAGTGGTTTCATCGACAACGGCGATGCGCGGACTAAGTGAGCCGCAGTGCAATTCTGAGTCCGAAGGCAAGTTGCGTCACGGCAAGGAATTTACCGCACAGAAGGCGGTGTCTGAAACCCGCCTTAGCGAGCATGTAGGGAGGTCCCGGTGGCCCACCACAAGCCACGAGCGGTGGATGAGCCAGGAATACCAAGCGGGGTTGGTCTCCGTCATCATCCCCACCTACAACCGGGCTCGGTTCCTGATCGAGGCCATGGACTCGGTCTGGAACCAGACCTACCGCCCGATCGAACTGATCGTCGTTGACGATGGCTCTACGGACGCCACTGCAGAGACTGTCCAAGCCTGGAAGTCGGCCAGCCCGGGTCCGACGGGCCTTGAGGTCCGCTATCTTTACCAACGCAACATGGGGCCCTCAGCAGCCAGAAACGCAGGCTTGATGGTGTCGAACGGCGAGTACGTGCAGTTCCTGGATTCGGATGATCTCCTGTGTTCACGAAAGATCGGGCTGCAGGTTAACGTCCTAAGCCAGACTGCAGAACAGGTGGCTGCGTACGGGCCCTGGAGGGACTTCGTTGGGCACGGACAGCGCGTCGCGGTCAGTCCTGCACGCAGGTTCCCGGACCCCACAGTCGCACTGACAAGATGGCTCCGCTGTGCCTTCGCACCGTCACACAGCTTCCTGTGGCGAAGGAGGGATCTGCTCCGACTGGGCCCGTGGGACGAGGGTTTGGTAGCAGACGAGGACGGGGAATATGGGCTCCGGTTCCTTCTGTCCGGGGGCGCCTTCGTGCACGCCGAGGCTGCTTGGGTCTACCGCCGGCGGCACCATCGCGCTCGTGACTGCCTAAGCAGGGCGAGGTCGCGGAGAGCCAGTGAGTGTCGTATCGAAGTCGCGGCTAGACTTGCGGGCTGGCTGGCAGAGCAGGGCCTCGGGTCCGAACACCGGGCCGCCCTGGCCTACCGCTACTACTCCCTTGCGGTGCAAGCCCTGCCTGAGCATAGGAAGATCAGCGCTGCCTGTCTGGCGAAGTCAGCCCAGCTGTCGCCGACAGGAGAGATTCCGTGCTCGCGGTCTGGCCGCACTCTCATTCGCCTCCTTGGCCTGGCAAACAAGCAGCGCCTGAAGCTGGCCCTTGGGTTCTGCAGGGAGGCGCTGATAGGCACAGCCGCCGTAGTGGTCGACGCCGTTTCGGATCTTGATTCGCTGGACTCGTAAACAGCTTTCTGTGGCAATCGCAGCGGTGGGCAGCACTGAACTCTCTCGGGAAGCCTGGCACTTTGCGTGTGCCATGTTGCCTTGTGCAACGCGTTTGCTGCATACCGCTCATCGAGTCACCATGTTTGCGGTTGGGCCGGAGAGGCTTCAGCGGCTGGGTCTGATGTAAGCGCCCGAGCCCCTTGGAAGCGATGGTAAGGCTGGCGTGGGTGATGCGGACGCATAGTGTGCACTTGTTGTGTGCCTGAGAAGCCGCCTCGCACTAGGCTCTGTCTGAAAAAAGGATTCTGAGAATTCTCTGGATAATTGACAGTTTGACCATGGCCAGGAAGTTGAGCGCCAGTTTCTCGAATCGCGTAGCGATCCGCCGGCATTCCTTCAGCCAGCCCACGCAGCATTCGATGATGCTTCGCCGACGGTACGCCTCACGGTCGAACGCGAGCGGACGGCCCCGGTGGCGCGCGGCCTGGTCGGAGCGCTGGGGGATCACTGCGCCGATCGCGTGCCGACGAAGCCACGCGCGAATCCATGGGTAACTGTAGCCTTTGTCTCCGGCGAGGCGCCGGGGACGGCTGCGGGAGCGGCCCCTGGGCTGGGGAATCCGCACCGCGTCCATCAGCGTTTCGAATTGCGTCGATTCGTGTCTCTGGCCCGCCGTTGCTTCGACGGCGAGCGGCAGGCCTCGGCCGTCAGTAACCAGGTGCAGTTTCGTGCTGAATCCGCCTCGTGAGCGGCCCAGAGCGTGGTCTGGGGGTTCTTCGGCGCCCCCTTTTTCCCCGCCCCAGCCGCTGCCCGGCTTGCCCGAATTGTCGTGCCGTCGATGCACCACAGGTCCCAGTCGATCCGGCCCTCCCGGTCCAGGCGGATCTGCAGGGCCTCCAGCATCCGGTCCCAGGTGCCGTCGCCACGCCATCGGTTGAACCAGTGGTATGTGCTCTGCCAGGGACCGTAGCGCTCCGGCAGGTCGCGCCAAGGTGCCCCTGTGCGCAGGAGCCAGAATATGGCATTGAGCACTTCCCGCAACTCGCGTCGGGGGCGGCCACGGGTCGGTATGGCTGGAAGCAGGTCTTTGAGTACTTCCCATTGCTCGTCCGTCAGTTCGTGTCTTCGCACACGCCTTGCTCCGAAAGAGGGTTGTGGTCATTGCCAGCCCTCTTACCGAAGACCAAAGGCGCATTGCAAGGGTTTTTCAGACAGAGCCTAGGGAAGGACAGTGCCTGTGAGACTGCGTCCTCTAGATAGTCCGCAGGCGTGGTAACACACGCTGTTCCCCCTGCCTGTTTGCTTGCGACTCCGATACCACGCGATACGCCCCATGCGAATACGCATAATGGTGCCAGATAGTGAGAGCGGCGGGCTTGCCCGATCATGTGCAGCCGTGACACAGTATCTGCAAACGCGCGGGCATGAGTGCCAGGTTCTCAGTCTGAATCCCCCGCCGGACAGTGGCAACCCCTTCGGTTTGCTGGATGAGGACTACGATTACATCTCTTACTCGGGTCCGTGGGGTATCCGTTCGCTGCCGCTTCTGGTCAAGCGATTGCGCTCCTATGACTTCGATGCGCTATGGGTGTGCCACCCCACATTTGCTGGCTGTCTGGCCGCCAAGGTAATCCACTGTCGAGGTCGCATACTCTCTCTCCATTGGCCCCATTTTCCGCATGGGCTCAACTGGCGGGCGAAGCTCAAATGGTCGACATTCTACCGCCTGTTCGGGCGCGACTATTCCCACATTGCCTGTGAGACGCGGTTCTTGCGTGACGAGCTGCTGGCTCTGGATCGTCAGTTGCTGAGCAAAGCGGTTGTTACCGGGGTGCCAATCGCTGGCGTGGCTGACGGCGCCCCGACTCTTGAACGCAGTGGGCGTCGCCAGGAAAACGCCACCGGCCTGGTTGTTGGCAGCGCCGGCTGGCTCCGACCGGGGAAGCGCTTCGATGTGGTCTTGAGGGTGGCCCACACGGTGCTGTCCCAGAACCCGAACGTCCAATTCCGCATCGCTGGCGATGGCCCGATGAGAGAGCAGTTGCAGTCGCAGGCGGAGCGACTCGGGATATCATCGCGCGTGCGCTTCCTGGGATGGGTCGATCAGATGACGGGTTTCTACAGATGCCTGGACGCGCTGCTATTCTGCTCTGATTTCGAGACGGCAGGGCGAGCAGTTGGCGAGGCCATGGCGAGTGGCGTGCCAGTAGTCTGCTCCGTTCGTCGCGGCGGCACTCGCGAACTGGTGAAGCATTCGGAGACGGGCTTCCTCTTTGGTGTGCACGATGTCTCGGCTCTTTCCGCTGCCCTCATGTCTCTGCTGAACGACGCATCCCTCCGCCAGCGGATCGGCGAGGCTGCTCGCCGCCATGTAGCTGCACACCATGCTGTCCAGTCCGTTGGTGCGCATTACGAGCAGTTACTGCAGAGCGCCACAAGAGCCAGGCCAACACGATAGGGCGAGTTGACACTGTGGTCGATTTCCCAGCATCCTGCACTGGCGTCCGTGAACCCGTGCGGGCACACGAGGGACCGCCCCGCCCTTCTCGCTTGTTTGGCCGCTATGACGGTCTGGGGTTTGGTGAGCTCGGCGGTGCAAGAGGATAGTCTGGTTCGAGCACGCATGGAGCTCCTTGGCGACGGCACCACGCGGCGTCGAGTGGGCTTAGTATGCAAGGCCCACGTGTTATCTCGGCACCACATAGAGGTCGTCGGGCGTCAGTACTTGGAGGCCATTCAGGAGGCGTTGGGCAAGTGAGCGGCTTGCGAGGGCTGAATCGACTCCGGGTTCCTTATGTGGTTGCTGGTCTGTCACCTCGGTCGGGTGGGTACACGAGCGCGATCCTGGGACTGACCGCGGCTCTGCGCGCACGCCTTGCCAGTAACGCGCTGCAAGACCTGCGCCGCGACCATTCGATAATCGCGGGCGCGGACGTGTACGAGTCGCTCTTCAAGGCGTGCATGAAGTAGGCAATGTGAGATACGTACTGAGAAACTGGAAATCATGACCGCACGAGAGATTGAAGATATACTAGACCGCCTCAAAGAAGTCTATCCATTCGCCGGCTACGTTGATGGCACCGCAACGCAAATACGTGAGCGGTTGCGGGTACTGACGCGCTTTGTGTCCCCGCCAGCGCGGGTGCTGGACATCGGCTGCGGCGGGATGGACTGCACCGCCGCTTTCCAGATGGCGGGGTTTCAGTGTTGTGGGGTGGACGACTTCATGGATGACTGGCATCGTGTCGGCGACAATCGGGAAAAACTTCTGGCGTTCGCCAAGACCATGGGAATAAATGTACACGTGCAGAAAGCGGGCGATGTGACAATCCCATCCGCCCCGGGTTCGTTTGATGTCGTGACGCTTATGGACATCATCGAGCACCTCCACGGCTCACCGATAGATCTTCTGAACACAGCGGGAGCCATGCTGAAGGAAAACGGGGTCCTTCTAATTACCATGCCCAACTCGGTGCACTTGAACAATCGGATATCCGTCCTCTGCGGCAACAGCAATTACCCGGATGTGAGGTACTTCTACCACAGCCCCGAACCCTGGCGCAGCCATGTGCGCGAATATACCTTGGCGGAAACACAGAAAATCGTATCCGCATCCGGTTTTGATTCGATGTACTCCGAATACTATCATCCTTGGGCGAAAAGCAAACTGAAACGACGGCTTTTCAGATATCTTTTTCTCCTTATGTGCAAGGTTGTTCCTTCCTTTTCTGAGGCCTTCATGGTCTTGGCGAAAAAGCCCCGCGGTTGGCGGCCCGCAGTTCGGGACCGCGCCGTGTATGCGGCTTTACGGCGGCAGACAATGCCGAAAGGGGTAAGTCCTTGCATGTGAATGCCGGAGCGAGAAGCTTACCTGGGACGCTCGCAAGACACTGTTCCCGGTTCGGCCCATTGATGATCCAGTGTTTCATCTTCGAAGCGTTCGTGGCCAAGTCGAGAATCGGGGGTCTGCTGATGCCATTGCGGATCCACATGGTAGCCATCGCGGCGTTCCTGGCGGTGCTGGCACTACTCGGTCGCGCCGCTCCGCTGGAGGGCGCAGGAGGCGGGCGATTCGCCGCTTCGCTTTGCCTAGCGGCGGTGATGGTCTGGGCGTTAGCGACTTCGCTGTCCCAACAGAGGGCCGTGCCGAACCTGATGTATTGGGTTCTGTGGGCCGGCAACTACTGGGTGATTTGGTGGTGCATTCCGCGTACTTCATGCGGAATGAGTTCTGAGCGGCGTAAACGCCTCGTCTTGATCCCTTTGGTCGTCCGCGTGTTCTGCTCAGACTTCGAGGCCGCTGGCCGCGTGGTACGCGAAGCCATGTGGCCTGAACTAGCCGTTGTGTGCTCCGTGCTTTGTGGCCGCACCGGTGAGTTGGTGCAGCACTCCAGGGGGGGTCCTCTTCGGTTCGCACGACGTTTCGGCGCTATCCACAGCTCTCCTGTCTCTCGTCAGCGACCCGTGTCTGCGCTGGCGAATGGGCGAGGCGGCGAGGTGCTACGTGGCTGAGCATCATGCTGTCGAGTCCGTTGGCGCGCATTGCGGGCGCCTACTGCAGAGCGCCGCGAGCACCAATCCAACATGATAAGGTGAACTGAAACCGTGGCTGACTTCCCAGCATCATGTGCTAGCATGCATCGGCCTGTGCGCATGGCACAACGAGCGCCTTTTCGGACGGGGATGGCTGTCAGCACGCCGGCAGGTCTGCACGTGCGTAGCCGCCAGAAGCAATTGCTTTCGGCGGCGCTCCTCGACCTGTTTCTACTCGAAGCATGGTTGGGCAAGGCGCAGTTCGGCCCCTATCGGGTACCACTGTCTCTGCATCTGGGCTCGACAGCCGTGTTGATAGGGCTCCTGGCTGCTGCTGCGTTCTTCAGCAGGCAACGCTGGGCACGGAGCGCGGGACTGACCCGGAGTCCGGCCATTCTCGCTTGCCTGGCTGCTCTAACGGGTTGGGCTCTGCTGAGCTCGGCTGTGCAACAGGAATGGTTGCCCAACCTGGCTTACGCCCTCGTATGGTGTGCCAATCTATGGGTCATATGGCTGACAGTGCCCGTGCTTCTTGCAGGCCTTGGCCTCCGGGACAGGTTGCTTGTCATCCTCGTGCCCCTGCTGATATGCGTCGTCGTGTCGGTTGCAGCCTATCCGGTTAACCCCTTTCAGGTAGGACGTCTGGTAGGCATGTTTGCCAATCCAATCCACGCCAGTCGCGCCTATTCCTTACTGGTGCTCTTTGCGCTTTCCATGGTTCTCCTCGTGCCTTCCAAAGCACGGTACTGGCTGCCCGTGATGGTGGTGGCTGTGGTTCTTCTTGCCCTTACGAGGACACGTACGGCCTCCGCTGCTTGTGCGATAGGGCTCCTGTTCTGTCTTGCCTCGGCCATCGGTTCACCCGAATTGAAGGCGCGCCGGATAGCCTTTAGGGTAGCTGCCGCTACCGCTGTGGTCCTCGCCGCCGGGGCGGCTGTGGTATACGCGCAGCGCATCCCCGTTGAGCGACTCATGGAGTTTGCCCGCGTCCCGAAGGGAGTTGAGAGCCTTGTCGAGGCCAGAGGCAGGTACTATGGGTACGGCTACTCGCGCTTCTGGTCATACGGCCTGACGGGCTATGGCTTCCTTTCGAAGTGGGGCGATCTGGAGGGCACGAGCACGTTAGCCGAGGCGGCTGAGCTAAGATACGGCTTTGACACGGACCCGCACAATACGTTCATGACAGTGGCCCAGCAAATCGGTATCCCAGGTGCGGCTCTGTTTGCGTTCTTCGTTCTGTTGATCTGGGCAGCGGCAAGGCGTCAGTTGTCGCCGGCAAGGGGTTTCCTCACTGCAATACTGGCTTACTGCACAGTTCTGTTCATCAACAATACGTGGGTATCTTTCGGCAACCCGGCAGACAGGACGTCGCTGGTTGCAATAGTCGCGCTACTGTCTTGGCGGCCAGTCGGTTGGCAGTGCTGCGCATCCACGGTACGAGGCACCCCAGCTGCATCTGCGAGCCGAAGATGAGAGTCCACCACGTCATAGGCGGCCTGTTGCTGGCTTCGGGCGGTCCAACGTTTGCCCTTGTGGGCTTGGCCAATGCCCAACACGACATCGGCATGTCTACTTGGTTGCACAGAGGCGACATGGTCGGTGACAATGGCCTTGACATGCTCTTGCCAGGCGTGAACGTAAGGTCCTACAAATGTGACGGCCCTCCGTGGTTGGGACTCTCTCGCACCATGGTCGGCGGCCTGGAAGCAGAATGCCGGCAAGGAGACGTAATACAGTGTCACGGTCTGTGGATGCTCTACTTGCACCAAGCAGCAAGGGCAGCGCGCAGGACGGCATGCCCGCTTGTTGTTTCGCCACATGGCATGCTGGATCCCTGGGCATTGCAGCAGAGGCGCCTCAAGAAACTCATTGCCAATCACTTGTATCAGCGAGCCGATTTGCGGAGCGCAAGTTGCCTGCACGCCCTCTGCACCTCCGAAGCAAGGAGCATTGCCGGCTATGGTATTACCGCGCCGATAGCCCTAATACCGAACGGCGTGGAAACGCCGGACGAGCACGGCTGCCTGAACGACACCCGCGCCCGCTGCCTGCGGCGCCCAGACGAAAGAGTTCTCCTTTTCCTCTCCCGGCTGCATCCGAAGAAGGGTATCTTGCCTCTCATACGCGCATGGCGGGCAAGCGGGGTTGCCTCAGCCGGTTGGCGTCTCGTCTTCGTCGGCCCCAGCCAAGGCGGCCACAGGGCCCTGGCAGAGCGGCTCGTTGCTGAATTCGGCCTGCGAGATAGTGTCCGGTTCGTGGGCCCCCAGTTCGGCGCAGACAAAGAGGCCTGGTTCAACCGGGCAAGTGCTTTTGTGCTCACATCCTTCAGCGAAGGGCTTCCGGTTGCTGTGTTGGAGGCAATGGCACATAGGCTTCCTGTCCTCATCAGCAATGCTTGTAACCTGCCGCAAGTAGAGGAGTGGGGGGCCGGTGTGACCTGTTCCGCCGAGATCCGCAGCATCAGCAAGGCATTGAAGAAACTTGCAGCTATGGACCACGGGCACCTTGCCAGCATGGGGATGCGGGGCTATCATCTTGTCTGTGAGGAGTTTACGTGGCACTCAGCCGCACGCAAGACGCTGCTGCTGTACGAGTGGTTGATAGGTTTGAAGCCTAAGCCAGGTTTCGTTGCTCTGCCCCGGAGTGCTGAACCAACAAGTGCCCACCCGTCCAGTAGCTGATGATGATTCCGCATGGGCCTACTGAGGTGTTCCTCGCGGTTCGCACGACTCCTTGGCGTGGCATGTTGGACAAGGTGCACCCGCGATCAGGCTCTCCCTGGCCACCGTGGGGCCTGCCTTGACCCAAGGCGGGGTCTGGAGCGGCGAAGCGGACACGTAGTGGCTCTCCATTTAGGGGCTTTAGCATGAGGATCGGCATTCTGACCTTCCACCTTGCTAACAACTTCGGTGCTGTGCTTCAGGCGTATGCGCTCCAGACTTACCTGCATGGCGCGGGGCACGATCCGAGCATTATCGACTATCAGCCCCGCTACATGACAGACGGTGGGCCATGTCGATTTCCGCGCTCGAAGAAGGACTTGTACGCCAACGCCACAGTCCTCTTCATAAAGCTCTCACGCCTCCGGGCGGCACTGGGAGGAGGGAAGCGCAGGAAGGCTTTCCAGGCGTTCAGAGAGAGAATGCTGAAGGTGGACGAGCCGGCTTACATCACATTGGAGGCGCTGAGGGCGGAACCGCCAGCATGCGACGCGTACATTTGCGGCAGTGATCAGATATGGAACCCGCCCCCGCGCGCGGGCGTTGACGCTGCTTACTACCTGGCGTTCGGCGACGCACGGTGCCGGCGAATAGCCTACGCGGCCAGTTTCGGGCGGGCCAGTATCGAAGTGGAGTACCGGCAGGAGATCGGACGACTGCTATCCGGCCTGGATGCGATATCAGTCAGAGAGGAAAGCGGGATCGGGTTAGTGCGGGATCTCTCCGGCTGTGAAGCCGTGTGGGTGCCGGATCCGACCGTTTTGCTGGACGATTACCGGCCGGTACTGGTCACGCCCCCCCAGGAGGACTTCGTGTTCGCGTATTGCCTCCGCACGAGTGCGCTCATAGGCGAGGTACAGAAGCAGGTAGCCAGGGCGTATGGTGTGCCCCTGCTGACGCCATACGATCCCCAGCAGCGCTGGGGTGCGCGCGGCACCATGTTGCACCTTGGGCCGGCCGAATGGCTCGGATGCATCGCCCAAGCACGCTTCGTGGTCACGAACTCCTTTCATGGCACCCTCTTCAGCATCTTGCTCCGCAAGCCCTTCATAACCGTCCCTCTGGTTGGTCGGCACCAGGACCTGAACGAACGGTTCCTTTCCATGCTGTCTAGGTTGGGCCTTGAGGACCGCCAGCTGGCGACCAAGCAGACATCTGACGTGCAACGTCTCGTAGAAGAACCCATCGATTGGGATGCAGTACGTGCCCGGCTCGATTCCTGGCGTGCGGAGGCCGAGCACTTCCTCGCCCAGGCCCTATCGTGACAGTGGCATGGCGCACTTAGAGATAGCTCGGAAGGAGGATTGCTGCGGCTGTGGCTCCTGCGTGGTAGCGTGCCCGGAGGGCTGCATCGCGATGGTACGGGACGAGGAAGGTTTCGATTACCCTCGCGTGAACGAGTCCCGCTGTAGGGACTGCGGACGGTGCATCGAGGTCTGCCCCGTGATTGATGCCCCCAATGCCAGCGGCCATGGCAGACGCCCCGCAGCATACGCATCCTGGCATCGCGACGAGCAGGTCCGCGCCGCAAGTTCGTCTGGTGGCGCCTTCTCTGCGCTGGCCGAGCAGGTTCTTGATCGCGGCGGCATTGTTTTTGGAGCCGCCTTCAGCCAAGACTTCATGGGTGTACAACATGTTGCCGCGAAGACCCGTGATGATCTGGCGCGCCTCAGGGGTTCAAAGTACGTTCAAAGCAGCACGGTTGACGCTTTTGCTCAAGCCTGCACAGAATTGGCGAATGGCAGACAGGTTCTTTTCTCAGGAACGCCTTGCCAGATTGCTGGACTCCGAAAGCTGGTTGGCGCCAGGAATGGGCAGCTCTTGACGTGCGATCTCGTGTGCCACGGTGTGCCATCTCCCGGCGTCTTCGCCGATTACATGGTTGAGCAATGCCAGCGCCATCAGGCACCCACAACGGAATACAATTTCCGGGACAAAGCACACGGATGGAACTTCCCGAGGGTGCGACAGGTATTCGACAACGGGCGGGAGTATGGCCGGTGGGACTGGGGCGACGCGTTCACGCACGGCTTTCTGCTCAATACCTTATTGCGGCCAAGTTGCTACACCTGCCGTTTCACCGGTTTTCCACGTGTGGCGGATATCACCCTCGGTGACTACTGGGGTGTGGGCACCCGGTATCCGCAATATAATGACAACCGAGGGACATCTCTGGTACTAGCGAACACGAATGCCGGCGACGGATTGTTGCAGGCCTGTGCCACGCGCCTATTCTCCGCAGAGTGCGATCTCGACCACGCGGCGTCGCATAACTCTTACCTGACGAAGCCTGCTGCCGTGCCACGCGCTCGGGCGGTGTTCTTCGACGCCTACAGAAGCGGCGAGTCATTCAAGGTTGCAGCACGTTCCTACATCAGGGCAACTGCCCTGCTGAGACGCGCGTGCACCAGAATCGTCCGGAGGCTCGTATGGAGCATTCTGGGGACAGACCTCCGGGAGCTTTTTCATGGTCTCCGAACACGGCGAAGGTAGACAGTGGACGGCTGCATGCACGAGTAAGATTCACTGAGATACCGCAACGAACTGCCGCTGAAAAACAGGCTTGCAGGTCTAGCGTGGAATGTCGTCTGGCTCCTGATCTTCCGGCCAACGCCACGATGGGCCTTGAACGGTTGGCGTCGAAGTCTCCTCCGTTTGTTTGGGGCCCGCCTGGCCAAAGTTGTTGTCATTCGGCCGTCGTGTCGTATCTGGGTACCGTGGAATCTCATTATGGGACCGGTGTCCTCGCTGGGCGACCGGGTAGACTGCTACTGCGTGGCGCCGTGGACCGTTGTGGCAGGAAATCCGGTGCGGGTCGCAGAAGAGCGCGTCATTCGTGAAAAGGCGTGAACGGCCTTGCCCTGCTGGCGTGGCGCGTGTGCTACGGAACGCCTGCACGTCCGATTAGGGAGCGACAGATTGACAACCGACCTTGAACAGCGAGAGCGAGTGCGGCGCGGCCGGGATGCGGCTCAGCGACGGGACTTTCCGACGGTGCAGACAATGCGCAGGACACCAGTCTCCGTCGTCGTGCTAGCCAAGAACGAGGCTGGGAACCTTCCGGGTTGCCTGGGGTCCGTTGCCTGGTGCGATGATGTGCTGGTTCTCGACAGCCTGAGCAGTGACGACACCGCGAACATTGCAGCGGAGTACGGTGCGCGTTGCTTCCAGCGCAAGTTCGACAACTTCGCCGGGCAGCGCAACTATGCCCTCGATCACATCGACTTCCGGCATGAGTGGGTGTTCCATCTGGACGCGGACGAGCGCTTCACGCCGCAATTGCTGGCCGAATGTCACCGTGCCATCGCCGAGGATCGCTACAGTGGCTTCATGGTCCCGAGCAAGATGATGCTCTGGGGCAAATGGCTGAAGCACGCAGCCCAGTATCCTGTCTACCAGATGAGGCTTATGAAGCTGGGGGAGGTCCGCTTCGTCGAGCATGGTCACGGCCAACGCGAGACCGAGGTGAAGCGCGGTATCGGCAAGTTGACGGAGCCGTATATCCACCACTCGTTCTCCAAGGGCTTCGGCGAGTGGCTTGATCGGCACAACCGCTATTCAACCCGTGAGGCCCAGCAGGCCGTCGAGACGGCCAGTGCGAACGTATACTTGGCTTCGGGGCTCTTGTCGCTGGACCGCACGGTTCGTAGACGGGCCCTCAAGCAGCTGGCCGCCCGGATGCCCTTTCGGCCGTGGCTAAAGTTCGCTTACATGTACTTCCTGCGGATGGGATTTCTCGATGGTGTGCCCGGCCTCACATACTGCACACTCCAGGGCATCTACGAATACATGATCTGCCTGAAGATCAAGGAGCTGAAGCGGGCGGGAAAGGGTGTGCCCGGCTGAACGCAGGGGCGGTCAAGTGAGGGCGCATGATTGCAGAGCAGCGAACCGGAAACAGGCATGTGCGTCAGCCGGTCTGACCGTGAATCCCCGTCCCGCCGCCAGGGAGAGGCAGATCGAGTAGCGGCCATTTTGCGACAATACGAAAGAGGTGACGAATGCGCGCCATGATCACTGGCGGTGCCGGCTTTATCGGGTCGCATCTTTGCGAATTCCTGCTTGCAGAAGGCTGGCAGGTCTGTGTCGTCGATGATCTGTCCACGGGCAGTTACGACAATGTGGGCCACCTCGAGGGAAGCGAAGGTTTCGAACTTATCATTGACTCCGTTCTGAACCGGGGCTCATGGAGGACCTGACAAAGGGCGTGGACGTTGTCTTTCACCTCGCATCCGCTGTCGGCGTCCGCCTCATCATCGAGCAACCGGTTAGAACCATCGAAACAATTGTGGAGGGCACGGAGGTCGTCCTCTCACTTGCACGGCGCTACCGCAAGAAGGTGCTTATCACTTCCACGTCGGAAGTTTATGGCAAGGGCAGTAAGCTGCCGTTCTCGGAAGCGGACGATACCGTGCATGGCCCGACAACCACGCGCCGGTGGGCGTATGCGGCCGCAAAGGCGCTGGATGAATTCCTCGCCCTGGCACACTGGTACGAAACGCGTCTGCCCGTTGTCTGCGTCCGGCTTTTCAACACGGTTGGCCCGCGCCAGACGGGTCAGTACGGAATGGTGGTGCCGCGCTTCGTCAAGCAGGCGCTAAACGGTGAACCCATCACTGTGTATGGTGACGGCGAGCAGACCAGGTCGTTCTGCCACGTGGAGGACGTCGTACGCGCACTCGTGGATATGGTGGGTTGCGACGAGGCCTTTGGCAAAGTGGTCAACATAGGTAATGCAGAAGAGGTGTCGATAAACCAGCTTGCGGAGCGGGTGAAAAAGCTAACCGCATCGGACTCTCCGATTGTGCATATACCTTACGAGGAGGCCTATGTGGAAGGCTTTGAAGACATGCGGCGGAGGGTTCCGGATACTGCCCTTGCAAAGGCCCTGATCGGTTTCGATCCGAAGTACTGCCTGGATGAGATTCTGGAGTCGGTCATCACCGACCTGCGCGGGGACGCTTCGCCAGTGCAGCAGCACGCCGAGGTGTGATGGGTGCCGGACCGGCCCGCCGGGTCTTCTCGGGAGAATGTGGCACGACAGCGGTCAAATCCTTGCGCTGACGCCGCTGAACGGCTATACCCTCAATGTGTATAGCTGTCCGGGTCCATGCGCAAGGAGATCACTGATGGCCGTCAACCCCACCCCGAAACAGATCGAGGCCAGCCGCCGCAGCGGACGTAAAGGCGGCGTCAAGACCCCAGAAGGCAAGGCCGTCAGCCGCCTGAACGCGCGCAAACACGGCATCTTCGCCTCCGCCCTGACGCAGTACGACCAGAAGGACATCCAGAACATCCACGCGGAACTGGTCGCCTCGATTCGGCCCGTGGGCCCCGTCGAGGAGATGCTCGTCGAGAAGTTGGCCCACACCTACCTGCGCCTCCAGCGCTGCGCTCGCGCAGAGGCCGAATACCACATCCGCACCTGGGAGTCGCCATCTGACGATGACTTCGCGCTGGGGCGCTGGGCCAGGAAGGTGAAGCACGGCATGCACGCCAGCCACTTCCATTCCGGCCGGTTTGCAGAGGCAGTGAAGCTTTTCCCCCGCTACGACACGACGCTGACCAACCAGTTCGTCAAACTCCTCCACGAGATCGAGCGCATGCAGCCCATGCGGCTCGCCCACAACGTGGTGCCGCCCGTCGTGGCAGACGTGACGGTGCATAATGCGGATGCCGAGGAGGAGTAGCGTATGGATAGTTGGGGGCGCTGTAAAGCATCACGACGATGCAGCCGCTCTGTCGTCTGTGCGGTCCCCGAGTGCTCCGGCACCGACACCGCCGGCGGCAGGGCTGTTCTCCCGTCGTTTCTTCCCGGTCCGTGCATTGCGAAACGAACCCGAGCGGTCCCATCTCCTTGCCTGGTAAGGCGTTAGCCTATCTGAACGGTCCGCATCAAGCGCACCGAAACAGGAGGGGGGATCTCTGATGCATATCGTCTTGTTCAACCGTTCCTACTATCCCGATCCCGAGGCGACGGGGCAGTATCTGACGGAGCTGGCCGAGGACCTGGTTGCCCGCGGCGAGGAAGTCTCCGTGGTCTGCGGGCGGAGGTATCATGTGAGTGCGCATTTACCATCAGCGTTACGGAGATCCAGAGGTAGTCAAGGCGAACCCGATGGGATCACACTACGTGGTGTGGGTGAACTTCTCCGACCACGGGCCGAGGGCCATCGTGCTCGCCACCGAAGACGTCAGCGTCGCGCGTCAGGGTTGATGGCTCGGCTAGGCGCCGGCAGAGGGGCTTGATTTGTCGCACTGGTTAGGCGTATGTGACTGTTCAACAGTATTCATGATTCGCCATGCGCAGTTCTGCAGACATTCCGCGCCACGTGTGGAGCGGCGCGGATGGGATTACTAAGAAAGGAGGGCGATGCTGTGAGTGGGCGAAAATACGCGTTGGTCTGCGGGGCAGGCGGCTTCATAGGTTCACACCTGGTCACGCGGCTTAAGGCAGAAGGCTTCCATGTGCGCGGTGTGGATCTGAAGTATCCGGAGTTCAGCGAGACTCGGGCAGACGAGTTCGTGATCGGCGACCTGCGGGACCCCGCGTTCTGCCGCCGGATCGTCGACCGACCGTTCCACGAGGTCTATCAACTCGCGGCCGACATGGGGGGCGCTGGATTCATCTTCACCGGCGAACACGATTCCGAGGTCATGCACAATTCGGCTATGATCAACCTGAACATGGTGGACATCTGCTGCCAGGTCGGGGTGGAGCGGATGTTCTACTCATCATCCGCGTGCATCTACCCGGAGTACAACCAGTTGGATCCGGACAACCCCAATTGCGCGGAAGAGTCAGCCTACCCGGCCGCGCCGGACAGCGAGTACGGTTGGGAGAAGCTTTTCAGCGAACGAATGTACATGGCCTACAGCCGCAACAACGACCTGTGCGTGCGCATCGCCCGCTTCCATAACATCTTCGGACCTGAAGGCGCCTGGAACAGCGGACGTGAGAAGGCCCCCGCCGCCCTGTGCAGAAAGGTCGCCGAGACGCCCGATGGCGGCGAGATAGAGATCTGGGGCGACGGCAAGCAGACGCGCTCGTTCCTCTATATCGATGAGTGTCTGGACGGGATCCGGCGCCTGATGGATTCCGACTTCGTCGGGCCGGTGAACATCGGCTCGGACGAGATGATCACGATCAACGGCCTGGCGGGGATGGTGATGTCTATCGCGGGCAAGTCGCTCACCATCCGGCACGTGGAAGGTCCCCTGGGGGTGCGCGGACGGAACTCGGACAACCGGCTGATCGAGGAGAGACTGGGCTGGCGCCCGACGGCGCCGTTGCGCCAGGGCATGGAGAAGACTTATCACTGGACCGAGCAGCAGGTGCTCAACAGCAGCGCGTGACCGGCGCCCTCGCCTGCGCGCTTCCCACCTGTTCAATTGTCTGCCGCCTCCATATCGCAGGAGCCATTTGGGATGAGATCAGAGACTGTTGCCAAGCCGAGGGTTCTTATCCTCTATCATTATTTCCACCCCGATGATGTTGTCAGTGCGCGCCATCTCACGGAATT
>DAOVRD010000157.1 GCA_030628375.1 Planctomycetota bacterium | reverse complement strand
GGTGATGAACCCGAGGTCGCCGCCGACGACCAGGTTGGCGTCCGCGTAGTTGCCCAGGTTTCGCACGTCAATGAAGCCAGCGTCGGTCCCAACCCAGACAGAAGTGTCGCTAAAGTCGTCGCCGAACTCGAGGGTGTCATCCGTGAGAGCGGCGCCAAATAGATCCGAACCGGCCACTATGCCGCCGAGCTGGACGGGCCCTACCCCGCTGACCGTAACACTGTAATGCACAGACAAGAGAGGTCCCCTGTATGCTATGTTGAGTTCGGAATCATTCAGGCTGCCCACCATCAAGCGGTAATTGCCGCCCTCGTCCGCCACAAAGGTAACCGGGTCGTCCGGAACCACCGTGGCCACCAGCCTTCCCGACGGCGCGAAGACCCACGTGGGCGCTCCCTCGCCATAATCCATGTCGACGGTGATCGTCTCCCCCAGGCCGCCGGTGAAGACATACCAGTCCTGGAAGTCGGCCCTGTCGTAGCCTGCTCCCTCCACGAAGCCTTCAATAGTGAAAGTGCCGGTGGGCGAACCCACAACATAAGCGCTGTCCGGGGTATCGTTGACCAGCCCCGCAGGGATGCTGAGTGTATAAGACTCACCATAATCCTCAAGCCACGGGTATTCCGCATTATCCGCCGTGCCGTCATAAACCCTGTAGTCAAAATCGAAATACGGTTCGGTGGTGGAAGTCCCCATCACCGTCACGTTGGCGCGAATGGTGCCGCTGGCCTGGAACTCCATCAGGTGGCCGCCCACGTAGATGTCGGCCGCCCCACCCCGGTCCCAAAAGGCCATCCGGTTCGTGTCGTCCAGTTCCGCCACGGTACTCTGGACCACGATCCTGTCTACGTTGCCGTCGATATACGTGCCGCCAGTGGTCGGGCCCTGGAAGTCCCACTGCGGGCCGTTGATGTAGCCGACCCGTATCTCATGGATCGTCTCTCCCGGACCGAGCGTGGAGCCGGGCATGCCGACGGAGCCCTTCAGCGCCCCATCGACAGCAAAAGTGCCAAAGCCCGTCGAAGCCGCATCGAAATAGATGTTGCCCGTGATGACGACGCCGCCACTACCGTCCGGAGCGAACTCATATTCCTCGAAGATGTATTCATCCATCCACGACGGGTCGGCGTTCCACCAGACGTATCGGCCCGTATCGGGATCGCTTACCAGCTGGACGATCGTGTTAAGGGGTTCTGTCTCAATGTCGCCCATGCCCCAGTCATCAGTAAACTCGCCGGTTTGAATAAACAGATTTGAGGTCTCGTCTACCCCGTAGAAGCGAATATCGCCTATCTTGTCGGCCCAAGCCGCAGTACTGTTCAGGACCGGCGCGCCGTAGGCATTGTAGAACTCCACGTGGCCGGCACCCTCAAAGGTGGCAATTACGATCGTAGTCGGGTCGCCTCCGCCGTCGGTTGGTGGATCGATTTCCCCCTGGACAAAGAACAACTGGTCGCCGGGGTACAGAATCGCCGGGTCACCCGGGTTGACCGCGCCCAAGAGGATGCGGGGCTCGAGATGTTCCAAGGACAACTGTGCGCTGCGGGAAGTCATGCGTTGTTTGCTCTTCATCGCCTCATCCTGATAAGCAATATGAAGACAAAACCGCCCTGTCGGCCCTCGTCCCTCGGCCGATGCGGCGACCGCACACCATTAAGCTGGTTCTCCAAATTCGACTCATATTATGCACGCGAGAGCGGCCATGTCAAGAAGAACCTCGGTCCCGTCCCCCTCTTCCAGGGGTGCCTGGCGACGCGAGCGGCGACACCCCCTTGCGCACTCGACCCGCCAGGGCCTGCCAGGCCGTCTGCGGTCGTATCACAGCACAGGGAGTGGGAGGCCGCCCAGAGCCGCTCGTCCGGCAGGAGGCCCTTCTTGCGGCGCCCGCCAACTGTGAGCCGGGCGAGACTTGGCGCGAAGGGCGTATGTTGATACAATTGCGTGTCCGTTCTATAGTTTCGCGGGTCGTTCCTTTTCTTCCACGTCAAAGGGTGAGCCCGCGATATCATCTTTGTTGACCGCGTCGGATTTCTTCCGGGGAGGATCGAGTCCGGGCACATGACGACCCTTTTCGAGATACTCAGGCGCATCCGCTACCGGAATCAGGTCGAGCAGATCGGCAAGCTCGAGGCGGAGATGAAGGACCTGCGCGAAGAGGCGTTTCCGGAGCGCGTGCTGGAGCTGCGACAGCGCCGCCGCAAGGGCGCCGAACTGACCGATCTGCTTCCGGAGATGTACGCGCTGGTCCGCGAGGCGTGCCGGCGAACCATCGGCATCCGGCAATATGACGTCCAACTGGCGGGCGGCATCGGCCTGGCGGAGGGATGCGTCATCGAGATGAACACCGGCGAGGGCAAGACGTTCGTCGCTCCGCTGGCGGCCTGTCTCTACGGTCTGGATCAACGCGGGGTCCACATCCTGACGGCCAACGACTACCTGGCCGGCAGGGATACCGCCATCCTGCGACCCGTCTACGAGTTGCTTGGCTTCACCGTTGGCGTGGTGCTGGCCGACACGCCCCCCAGGGAGGGAGCAAGGGCGTATGAGGCGGACGTCACCTATACCACCGTTCAGCAGCTCGGTTTCGGATTTCTCCGCCAGTATTTCCAGCAGGCGCCGGACGTGCTCCGGCAGTACGACATGTGGCAGTACCTCCGCAGCGAGATAGACGGTTCGAGCCGCGAAAAGAGGTGCCTGCGGGGCCGCTACTTCGCCATCCTGGACGAAGTGGACAGCATCCTGATTGACTACGCCCGCAGCCCCCTTTCGATCAGCGTGGAGGCCGACACCCAGCGGCCGCCGGAGACCTACCTGCTGGCCAGTCGGTTCGCCCGCCAGAAGCTGACGGAGAAGACGGATTTCAAGCTCGACCGCGTCCGCCGCACCGTCGAGCTGACGGACAAGGGCAAGAAGAAGATCACCGAACTGCAGCAAGAGTACGGCTACCTGCACATGCTGGACGCCGAATGGGAGGAACGACTGGAGGAAGCGCTGACCACCGAGCATCTGCTCAACAAAGGCGAGCACTACGTGGTGCAGGACGGCAGGATCGTGCTGGTGGACCAGACCTCGGGGCGGCTGATGATCGGTCAGCGGCTTGGCGGCGAACTGCACCAGGCCCTGGAGCAGAAGGAAGGGGTGCGCCTTCAACCCCGCCAGAGCGTGGCCAAGAAGATAACCATCCAGTCGCTGATGCGCCCCTACCAGCATCTGGCGGGCATGACGGGCACGGCCTGGGAAGAGCGCAAGGAATTCAGGAACGTCTACCGCATGAAGACGGTCCGGTTTGGCCCTCGCCTGCCGCTGCAACGACATCGCAGGGGGGACAAGGTCTTCGCAGACTCCGACGGCCGCTGGGAAGGTGTGGTCTCCGACATCGTGTCGCAGCACCAGAAGGGGCGGCCGGTGCTTGTGGCCACCCGGTCGGTCGAGAAGTCCCAACGACTCAGCCAGATGCTGAAGGACCGCGGCGTGGACCATGCGCTGCTCAACGGGGTGAACCACGCCAAGGAGGCCGAAATCATCACGCAGGCCGGCCAGCAGGGGGTGGTTACGGTCGCCGCCAGGATGGCGGGCCGAGGCGTGGAAATCAAGCTCGGCCAGGGAGTCGAAGAGCTGGGCGGCATGCACGTTGTCGGCACGGAACGGCATATACTGAGCCGCATTGACCGGCAGTTGGCCGGCCGCTGCGGCCGTCGAGGCAGCCCCGGCTCCGTGCAGTTCTTTGCCAGCGCAGAGGACGACGTGCTGGAGGCCCTGCCGGAGCGCCAGCGCCGACGCTTCAAGAGGAAGTGCCAGAAACGCGCGTCGGCCTCACAGGACTCGGATTCGCTCGCCAGGGCACTCGACCGGGCCCAGTCCACATTTGCCGGCCACTTCGCCCAGATAAGGCGCACCCTCCTGGTCAAGGACCTGGCGCAGGAAGAGACGGAACGCATTCTGTTCGGGCAGGACAGACTGTAGGCAGGCGGGGACTCAGAAGAGCCAGTACTTCATCTTCCGCACTAACATGCCGCCGTAGATCGCCAGATAGGTGGACTTGTCGGAGCGAATGATCTTGGCCTTTCCCGTCATGCCGGGCTTGAGCAGATACTGCGGACCTTCGTCTCCGGAGACCGCCAGAAGAACGTTGTCCACTATGACGTCCGCAATGTAGACGTTGGCGTTCTTGTGGGTGACGGATTGCCCGCCGATGGTGGAGATGTTCCCGAGCATGGGTTCGTCGCTGACCAGGGGCCGCAGGCGGATCTGGACCTCAAGCCCCGTCTCGATGTCCCTGACCCGTTCTGCCGGCACCGCGATCTTCACCCTCACCCGAGCTATGCTGCCGATGCGGCACAGGGGCTCGCCTTCTCTGACGAAGAAGCCCAGCAACTCATCCGGCTGCTCGGGCTCCAGAACGGTGCCGGATATGGGGGCCAGCAGGGAGCAGTCCCGTATCTTGGAATTCAACAGATCGATCTGTGCCTGCTTCGCGTTCAACGAGTGCCCGGCAACCCGTATCTGCGCCAGCAAGCTGCCCATCTTGTCCGGGTCCTGCTCCTTCTCCGCTTCGCCTCGCAGCCTGACTATCTCCGCCTCGATGTTCCTGGCGTTCTCCCGCTCATGGTCGCGGTTCAGCTCCAACTGATCCGTCCTGAACTTCACCAGCAGGTCCGACTGCTCGACGCGGTCCCCTTGCTGGAACCGGACGCTCTGGATCTCCCCCGCTATGGGCGCCGTCAGGACACGCTCCGTTTCCGGCACCACAAAGCACGGGGCGCCGACCTTCTCGACCACCTGGCGGAAACACATGAACCAGATGGCCCCGGCCACCGCCAGAGCCCCCGCCCCCCACTTGAGCACTTTGCCCAGCCGGGAACGTCCGCGCTTGACGGCTTCCCGCTCGAGGTCCAGTCTCTTGGCAAAGAACTTGCTGAAGGGGACGCTCTGGAACAGCCGGTGGTTGCCCAGTGCAGAACCCGTATGGGCAGCAAAGACGGTGCACAGGACGCGCTCGAAGGTGGTCAGAGAGCGGTCGGCGAAGCTCTCGAAGATCAGCACGGCCACCTTCTCGCCAGCCGAACTCTGGGGATAGAGCAGAAGTGATTTGGCACCGGTCATCAGGACGTAGGAGTTGACCTGGCGGCGCAGTTCCTCGTCTTCAATGTCTTCAATGTTGGTCACGCCGGCCAGAAAATGGAGAGGCAGCCCCGTCTGCAGAACGATCTGTCCCAGTTCGCAGACCAGGCGCGCCCAGGCTCCCTTCCTATCAATCTGCGCGACGCTGCTCACGGCCCTCACGCTCAACTCCCCGGTATTGTCCGTCATCAGAAGCACCACGCGGTCCAGCTCGGTGATCTCCAGGGCCGAATTGACGACCACCTCGGGAAGCTGGCGGGAGAAAGTATAGTGCTGCAACTCCAGGATGGCCTTGCTGAGCCGGTCAATGTCCTGCCGTTCCTCGTGCTGAACGGTCAGGATACGCTGGGCGCTGTAGAGGCTGTAGTAGCCCGACAGCGTCTCGGCAAGCTGAATCTGCTTCGACAGGATGGCATCGGAGACCGGAGGAAAAACGAGCCTGAGAACGCCCAGGTTGCCGCGCAGGCCCACCACCGGAATGAACACCAGGGTCCTTTGCTCTACCGGCGCAGGCCCAAGGGGGTCGAACGCCTCCGCCACATCCCCCAGGACGACCACTTCGCCCTTCTCGAAAGCAGCCCTGAGGGCCTGCTGCTGCCGCTGTTCGGAGATTCGGATGCCCCGGACGGCCCCCACGGACTCCTCTATCTCCTCGACCAGCAGCAGCTCGGTCTCCCGCAACAGCCACAGTGTCGCCGCCAGAGCCCCCACGGTGTCAATGACGATGCGGACAAGCTGCCGGTTGAAGGAGTGAATAGGCGGCTTGGTCAGGCTCAACTCTATGAGTTGCCTGGAGACCACCTCGGGAGCGGACGTTTCTTTAGCCATCAGAAAACGGCCTCGGGCTCCAGGAGAGCGGGGGAGCAATGACCACAGAGCCACCGGCGACACAGATGACGCAAGTCCTTCGACTCACTCCTGTTGCGGCAGCGGCTGATCGGTGCCGACGGCGGGTGCCGGGGTGCCAATGTCTATCTCGCCGTGCTGCTGCTCATAAGCCCGGATCACCTGCCCCAGGGAAATGGCCATCCTCTTGGCATTCCGAGGGGACAACACGATCTTGCTCTCAAGCTGCACCACGTCCCGGGCGAACTGGTTGGCAAAGCTGATCAGGATCGCGTCCACGCCGCCCGTCACGGTGAAGAAATTGGCGTATTGAGTGGTGATTCCTGTATCCCGCACCTGGATTCTTCTTTGCTGCTGCTCGCCTTCTTGCACACTGCCGGTTTCCTCGGTAGACACAGGACCTGTCTCCTTCCGCAAGAACCAAGAAACGCGATCAGAACAAACCTTGACGGCCGTGCGGTGTAACGACCGCGCCCCTACACCTTCCGCCGACAAACGCCACGCTCAGGAAAATCCAAAGGACACAACTCTATTTGGCAGTGACCACACGGGGCACTAATCCTGGTAAGCTCAAAAAAAGGACTTTACTACCCGCCGGTGAGAATGTCAAGCGGCCCGGATGCGTGATGGTGACGCCAAGCGTGCCGCGTGGGCCATATGCTCACTGCCGTCAGGTCACGCCGAATAACGACGCTCCGGCCGATGGTCAGGAGCGCGTCCCAAAACGACCAGACCAGCTTGCAAAGCCACGTCTCGCCCAGTTAGACTCTGACGAGCACGGACGGCAGGGCTCGCACATCTGCCGACACCAAGGACTTCTTCTGCTCAACTCCAGGTTCGCGAGTACATCTCCAGGTGCTGAGGTGGGCTCTCACCGTGGCCCCGCTATGCCGCGTTCCGTCCTGCGGTGAGGTAAAGCGTTGGCGTACGAATGGCTGACCAGAGCTGCCGGTGGCCTCCGTCGAGCCTTTGGCAGCGCTCTGGTAAGGGACATCGCAACGACCAGCACCTGGAATGCACTGGGCAAGGTCGTCGGCTTCTTCATCCCGTTCTTTGTGGCCGCGTGGTACGGCGTCACCCCCCGCACGGATGCGTTCTTCTTCTCGTACGGTCTGGCGCTGTTTCTCTGCGGCATCTTCGAGCCCGTCGTGCGCTCGTTCGTCGTGCCTTTCGTAGCGGAGACGCGGGCGCAGGAGGCGGAGTCGCCCGAGCGTTTCCTGGCCGCGCTGGCTGTGGGCATGACGGCCGTCATGGTCGCCGTCATCGCTGTCTCCCTGGTGCTGGCCGGGTTTCTGCTGCCACTGGTGACCGACTTCGAGGGACCGGTTCTGCATCTGGCCTACGTGTTGCTGCTCGAACTTTCGCCGCTGGTTCTGCTAATCATGTGGACCGGCCTCCTGTCGGGCACGTTGAACGCGTACAAGAAGTTCGCGTTTCCGGCCGTGTCCCCCGCGTTCCGGGCAGTGATCGCCATAGCGGTGATCTTCGCACTGAGGGACAGGCTCGGAGTACACGCGGTAGCGGCCGGCTACGTGGCGGGAGAGGCGTTCCGCGTGCTCGCACTGTCCTTCCTGCTGTGCCGGGTGACGCCCCTGCGTTTCAAAGCCGCGGATTTTGCGCCACGTCTGACCCCGAAGATCCGACGGTTCCTGGGGGCCGGCATCTACCAGATGGTCGCACTGACCGCCATCGGGCTTAACCCCGTGGTGGACAGGACGATGGCCTCATGGCTGCCGGAGGGCAGCGTCTCAGTTCTTTACTACGCCGATCGGCTCTATGTCATCCCCACAACGCTGTTTCTCACCGGGGTGATGGTCGTGGTCCTCTCACACTGGAGCGACGACTACTACAGGGAGGGAGCGGCCAGGCTGCGTGCCAATGTGAGGTCCGCAGTGAGAATTGGCGCCGTGCTGGCCAGTTTTGTAGCTGTGGTCTTGATGCTCTTGAGCGGGCCGCTGACGCGTTTGGCGTTTGGACGCGGAGAATTCCCAGAGGCCGGACTGCCGCACGTAGCGCGGGTTTGGGTGTTGCTCCTGGCTGGTCTCCTGCCTCATTGCCTGGCCACGCTGTACGCCCGCGGTACCCTCACATTGAAGGACACCCGAACGCTGATGAAATGCGGCGTCTTCAAGAACGGGCTGAACATCACGCTGAACTACATCCTCATGCTGCGGATGGGGGTGGCCGGCATTGCTCTCAGTACCACGCTGACACATCTGTGCGGAATGGTGTACCTACGGTCCAAGCTCTACAGGCGGCTCCGCTGAGGGCAACTGATGAAGGGAAGACAGGCAAAACGGCTCCTGATCGTCATCCCCTCTCTGGGCGGCGGAGGCGCCGAACGCATGGTCGTCAACCTCTGTCGCGGCCTGAACAGGCAGGCCTGGCAACCGACGCTGGTAACGTTCACGCCCGAGAACGCCTATGCCGACGAGCTGCCGTCGGATGTCAGGCGCATTAACCTGGGCAAGGCGAGCAAGCTGGACAACTTCAAGATGATCTGGCGGCTGGCCCGTCTGCTCAAGCGGGAGCGCCCGGACCTGATACTGACCGGTTTGCATTTCGCCACTCTTCACACCTTACTGGCAAGACTGCTGTCCGGAGGCAGTGCACCGCTCGTGTCAACGGTGCAGAACACTCTGTCGCGGTCTCTGGAACGGGAGCGCTTCGGCCGTCTTCGCAAGGTGCTAACCCGCGTGCTCTTCCGCCGCATAGACCGCCTCGCCCCGGTCTCCGAAGGAGTGAAGCGAGACCTCGTGAACAACTTCGGTATCCGGGCAGAAAGGTGCACCGTCATCTCCAATTCCGTTGACATAGAACGGATCCACAAGCTCATGGCCGAGGAGCCGTCTCACCCCTGGTTCGACGGAAGGATCCCCGTTGTGATCTCAGCCGGCAGCCTGACCAAGCAGAAGAATTATGCCCTGCTCATCCGTGCTTTTGCCGATGTGCTCGCTGGTTGCCAGGCCAGACTCGTGATCCTTGGCGAGGGGGAGGAGAAGCAACAGCTTACATCCCTGGCAGGTGAATTGGGCGTGAGGCCACACGTTGAATTCTTGGGATTTCAGAGGAACCCTTTCAAGTTCGTGCACCCAGCCACCGTCTTCGTACTGAGTTCGGACTGGGAAGGGCTGCCCCTGGTCATCATCGAGGCCATGGCCTGCGGGACACTCGTGGTCTGCACTCGCGTAAGCGGCGCCGAGGACGTGATCACGAACGGAGAGAACGGCTTGCTGGTGCCCAGGGGCGACCCCCAGGCCCTGGC
>DAOVRD010000120.1 GCA_030628375.1 Planctomycetota bacterium | reverse complement strand
TATGCCTGTCCCGTTTTTCGCTGCGATGCCGGAAAATGGGATACAGGCACCCTCCGGGATGCCAGTCCCCATTTTCCCCCCGCCGTGGCGCTCCCACCCAGGGCCCAAAGGACCGTACCCGGAAGTTCGTCCTGAAACTCCCCTCGCCGCTTGCGCCGGAAGGAGGACGCTCAGAGCAGACGGCCCCGCCTCTCGGCGGGCAGTTCGTTGGGGAACCCTATCACCTGCTCGCACACGTCTCCCGCCTCTGCGAGCCTCTCGGCGAGGGCCGGCGAGATGAAGACGTAGAGCTTCCACAGAAGCTGGTGCTGCTCCTTCAGCACCCGGATCTCCTGGCTGTTCAGCGAAGAGAGCGCCGTCATCTTGCCCCCAGGCATGGTCACGGGAACGTCGGCTTCTTTCAGGGCCATCTGGGCCGGGGCGCAATAGACGGCCACGCGGTGCTCGTCCGTCCCGAGCGCGTCGGCTATCCTGCGCTCGGCGTCGCTGCGGCGGTTGCCCTGGTTGAGATGGTACTTGCGAACCACCTCGCCGACGTTGTCGCCGCCGATCCTGCGGGAGAGCATGTAGCAGCGCTTGAACAGCCGCCTCTGACGGAAATCGTCCAGCAGCTCCGCCAGCGCCGGATCGTCGCCAAACCGCTGGCGCAGATGCTGCAGCAAGGCGTCGTCCGTGAACCGGCAAAGCTCCTCCTCGGTCAGGCCGCTGGCCAGCGCCTTCTCGACCGCCTTGGAGACCATGACGCCGGCCGCCATCTTGGCGTGATGATAGTACACCCGCTCGCTCAGCACGTAGCGGATGCGCAAGAGGTTCGTGATCTCACTCAGCGCGTCCCGCCGGAAGAATCCGCCCTGGTGCATGTCCAGGACAAGCTGGCCTCCCATGACGCGGAAGTAATGGAAGACCCGGTCGTCGAACTCGTAAGAGAGCCCGCAGAAATAGTTGTCGCGCTTCAGGTAGTCCAGCAGGTCCGCGCCGATGGTGCCGCTGACGATCTGCCCCAGATACTGCCGGTCTGGCGGCAATTCCTCGCCCGGCGACAGCATGTCAAGCACCAGCCGGCCGGCCTCGGACGAGCGGAGCAGATCGCCCAGCTCGCCGCGTCCCAGCAGGTACTCATACCGAGCGGGACTGCGGTCGTGCCGCTCCAGCAGCCGGCGCTCGTCCTCGAAAGTGTGGCCGAACGGGATGTGCGTGACGTCGTGGACGAGGGCCGCAAGGAAGACCGAACTCTTCTCGACCTCGGAGAATGCGAACGAACCGCTGGACTCTATCTGCGAGACGATCCGCTTGGCCATCCAGCAGGTGCCCAGGCAGTGCTCGAAGCGGCTGTGCTGGGCACTGGGGTAGACGTAATACGCCGCCCCAAGCTGCCTTATCCCGCGCAGCCGCTGCATCTGCGGCGTGTCAATGGCGGCCACCTCCGCGTCGCTCAGGAAGATGTCCTTGTGGACCGCGTCACGCAGCTTTCTTGCGTACATAGCCTCCGCCTCCGCGCTCAGTCGCCCTGCCGGGCCTCCTGCGAGGATGCGAACCGGGCCGTCCGCGGCAGGTCGCTCAATGAACGCATGCCGAACGCCTGGAGGAAATGCCGCGTCGTGCCGTAAAGCAGCGGCCGGCCCAGCTCCTGGCTCTTGCCGACGACCTTCAGCAGACGCTTCTCGACCAGGGAACGCAGGATGTGGCCCGACTGCACGCCTCGGACGTCCTCCACCTGGGCGCGCGTGATGGGCTGACGATAGGCGACGATGGCCAGCGTCTCCAGCGCCGCGCTGCTCAAGGTCTCCTGTTGATGGCGGCTCTGCAACTGCAAGACCCACGGGGCGAACTCGGACCGGCTGAGGAGTTGAAATCCGCCCGCGATCTCCTCTATGCCGAACGCCCTTCCTTCGGCCACGTACTCCGCCTGAAGCTCCCGGACCAGCCTGCGGGCCTCACGGCCGTCCGCCGCCGCCGACACCTCCGCCAGGCGCCCCGCGCTGATCGGCCGGTCCGAGCTGAACAGCAGTGCTTCGATAACGCGCTTCGTCCGGTCGCTTGCCGCAGGCAGCTCGGCCTCGGCCTGCCCCGAATCCGGCGCGGCTACCTGTCCCGAACCGGACTGAAGCGCCTGCTGCTCGGGGTCCTGGGCGGGCGGCCCGCCACCGTGGTGATCTTGCTCGCTCATTTCCCGTAGGTCTCCGCCGTCCGCTCAATGATCTTGACAACCGCCTGGCGCGCGGCCTCGACAGCCGCCTTGCTGCTTATGGTCGCCCCGGTGACGGCCTCGATCTTGGCGGTGTCCTTCCTTTTCTCCACGATCAGGTCACTGAGCCGCTTGCCGCTGAACTGCTGCTGGAACCAGGCCCTTTCGGGCGCCGCCTTCCGCCCCGCAAGTGCGCCCCACACCGAGACGCTCTTCTCCACCGCCTTGATGTTCTCGCCCAACCCGGGTGTCTCCAGGCTCGACACGACCGCCATGCAGCGTATAACGGGATCATCAACGACCGCAACGCCCGGCCCGGACGCCTCCACCGAGACGATCACCTTGACCTGGCTCTGATAGCCCCGGGCAGCCCCGATGGCAGCGTACAGGACTCCACCGTCCGCCGCCTTCACGTAGACCTTGTCCTCGGCCGCCGTGTCCTCGGCGTACTCGCCGACCGTCGCGTAATCATCCGCCGCGCCGAGCACGTCCGCCAGAGAGTCGCGGAACACCTGCCGTTGCTTCTCCTCGATGTCGCCTTTGAGGCGGTGGTAGAGCACGCCCACGCCCGCGCCGCTGGCCAGACAGATGCAGGCGAGCACGATGACGCCCCTGACTATGTTCCTTTTCGCCTGGGAGGGCCGTTGCTGGTCCGTCATGCTTGCCTCCGAGCCGGTCTGGGTGTCCTGGACCCGTAGACGCGCGGGCACACCCATCTGTCAATCAAAGGAGTGAAGGTGTTCATGAAGATAATCGAGTATGCCACCCCTTCCGGGTAGCCGCCGTAGCGCCGGATCAAAGCAACCAGCAGGCCGCAGCCCATGGCGAACACAATCCTGCCCCGCCGCGTCACGGGCGTGGTCACCATGTCCGTCGCCATGAAGAACGCACCGATGATCAGCCCCCCCGACAGGACGTGGTAGAACGGGTCTGCGGCCCACGCCGGCGCGTCGTGCCCGGCCGGCAGGAGCCACGTGAGCACGAAGACTGTGCCGATGTAGAAGAGGGGTATCCGCCAGTCCACCACGCGGCGCGCAATGAGATACAGCCCGCCCAGAAGCAGAGCCACTTTGCAGGTCTCGCCGATGCAGCCGGGCACGCCGTTTCCGAACAACAGGTCCAGGTGGGACAACGGCGCAGCGGCGCCTTCTTTGGCCAACGGCGACGCCATGGTCGCGACTTCGGCGGCCTTTCCCCAAAGCATCCGGGGGACCGACCATTGAGACAGGCTCATCCGGAGCGGATAGGCGAACTGCAGGAACACCCGCGCCGCCAGAGCCGGATTCCAGATGTTACAGCCCAATCCGCCGAACGCATGTTTGACCACCGCCACAGCGAACACGGCCCCCACCAGCGAACAGTAATACGGCGCGCTCGGCGGCAGCACCATCGCCAGCAGCATGCCCGTGATGAAGGCGCTGCCATCCGCCGCACGACTCAGCGGCTTGCCCCGCCAGCGCAGGCAGAGCAGCTCTGTCGCCTCGGCGGCCGCAATGCTTATGACGTAGACCTTCAGCACACCGAAGCCGAAGAAGTAGATGCTCATCGCCGCGGCGGGCGCCAGCGCCACAACGACGCACCACATGATCTTCTCGATGGTGTCGGCGTCGCGCACGTGCGGCGACGAACTGACCAGAAGTTGATTCTCCATTTCCATCTCTGTCTGTGGTCGGCCGGTCCGCTAACTACCTTCTCTGGCCCTGGCCTTTCTGAGTCGGAGTTCCGCTTTGCCGAACTTGATCATGTGCACGATGCGCCGCTTGGCCGGGCAGACGTAGGCACAGCAGCCGCACTCCTTGCATTCCAGCATGTTGAGTTCGACGGCGGCGTCCCAATCCTGTTTCTCGCAAGCGATGCTCAACTCGGCCGGCATCAATCCCAGGGGGCAGTGCTCGACGCACCGGCCGCAGTGGATGCAGTCGCGCTGCGGCGGGATCCGCGCGCCGCGCAGGACGAGCAGGGCGTTGTTTCCCTTCACGAGCGGGACGTCGGCCGTTCCCTGAGCGATGCCCATCATCGGGCCGCCCAGGATAAGTTGATTGGCGCCTTCCCGCAGGCCCTGGCGCTCCAGTATCCCGGCGACGCTCGTCCCGACCCGCTCGACGAAGTTCCCGGCATTCTCAATGCCGTCCCCCGTGACGGTAAGGGCCCGCTCGACGAGGGGCCGTCGGAAGCGTATGGCGTCGCGAACGGCCAGCGTCGTGGCCACGTTGTGGACCAGACAGCCGACGTCCCCGGGCAGGCCTCCCTGACTGGGCACTTCCCGGCCGGTCACGGCCGTGATGAGCTGCTGCTCGGCGCCCTGCGGGTACTTCACCTGGAGGGCCACCACTCTGATGCTCGCCTCATCGGCCAGCGCTTTCCTGAAGGCCTCAATGGCGTCCGGCTTGTTACGCTCGATGCCCACGTAACCGTTCGGTGCTTTGACGATCCGCATGATGAGCTTCAGACCGTCAACCACGTCGTCGGTGTGCTCGAGCATGAGACGATGATCAACGGTGGCACACGGCTCGCATTCGGCGCCATTGACGAAAACGTCGGCGATGGGCGTCTCGGCGGGAGGGCTGAGCTTCACGTGCGAAGGGAACGTGGCGCCACCCAGGCCGACCACCCCGCACTCGTGCACAAGCTCGACCATCCGGGCCGGCTCCATGCTCTCGACGTCTTGCGGCTCGTTCAGCCCGCGGGCCCACCTCTCCTGACCGTCGTTCTCAATGATGACGGCCGGGACGCGCCGGCCCGTTACGCTGTAGATCCGCTCCTCGACGGCCTTGACCGCACCGCTGACGGGCGCGTGGACGTTCGCACTGATGAAGCCTTGCGCTTCGCCGACCAACTGGCCCTTCCTGACGCGGTCCTTCTTCTTGACCACGGGCCTGGCCGGCGCGCCGATGTGCTGGGCCATCAGCACAGCCACTTCCCCGGGTGGTTCAGACACCCGGATGGGCAGCCCGCTGGTGCGATCCTTGCCCTCCTCGGGATGCACCCCCCCGACGGGGAACGTCATAGTCTTCGCCATGTCTTCCATGGATCGCCGTCGTTTTCAACGTGAGGACGCCGTCTTGCTCTGCGCCCGGAGCGTCCTGCCGACCCGGCGCGCAAACTCTATATCCATCCCCGGCTCACTCCAGGCTGACTTCTATGTCTGCCTCGGCCCTGAGCTTCAGCAACAGGGCGCGTATCCGCTTCCGCGCTTTGCGCAGGAAGACCTCGCGCTCCACGGACGGGCGCATGGACTCAAGAGAGGGCGGCTCGGGGGGAAGATGCCGCCTCAGCAGCTTGATTATACGGTACTTGCCGTCGTGTTCAAAAACGCCGCTGATTCCGCCTTCCTCCAGGTCCTTGACGTAAACGTAATAGGGGCTGGCCGACGTGACGCTCAGAATCGTGCCGCGCTCCATCCAGACGCCCGGCCCCGTGGACGAGGTCTGGGCCGTCAAATCGAAACTGGCCCCCTGCCTGATCCGGTGATGCATCTGCCGGGCGGCCGCGCGGCTATCCGCCACCGCTTCCTTGACGATCAGGCGCTCCCCACAGAACTCTCGGAACACCTCCTGGACCTCCTCCTCTGTGACCTCCACGCCGTCGGCCACCATCTTTTCCGCCAGCAACGTCGCCCGGACGTCCTTGGGTGCGACGAACTCCTGGAGAAGCCTCTCTTTGAAATCCGCGACAGCGATCCCCGCCGCCTTGAGCGACCGGGCAAGGTCCTGCGCCGCCATCTGGCCCTGCAGGGCTTGCTCCTCGAACAACTGCTCCGCGATCGCCCCCATCCTCTCGTCGAGTTCCTCGTCTGTGACAGCAAGGCCCCGCCGACCCGCCTCCTGGAAGATCAGCGTCCGCTCAACGTGGGACTCGAGCATCTGGCGGCCGAATTCCTCGATCAGCTTCTCGGACAGGTCCGCTATCCACAGCGGCTCGCCGTTGACGAACGCCGCCACCTCCTCGCCCAACAGTTGCCTGGCGCCCGGAACCGTCGAGAGGTTCATGACGATGTTGGCATTCGCGTTCAATCTCGCAAGCAGCGCATGGAATCCCTCCCGGGCCTTCAGGACGACAAGCTCAGCCTTGAGCTGATCCCTTGTGTCTTCGAAGCTCTCTTCCGCGGCGGGAATCTTCTCGATGAACTGGCAGACGTGCCAGTACTCTCCGTCGCAGTGCAACCTCAGCTCGTCGGCGTCCATCCCGGCGAAGACCTTTCCCAGCTCCGAGGAGGCGGGCACGGGCCTTATGCGGCCCCGGTACGGCACGCTCGGCCGGTCCAGGCTGCTCTGCAGCACCGCCTCCGTCCAGAGTTCGGGGTTGTCCCGGAGCGCGCGCAGCAGGCTCTCGGCATGGCGCCGGGAAGCTACGAGGACGTGCGCGCCGGAATAGCGCTCGCCGCGGGTGCGATCGTAGTGCTTCCGCAGGGCCTCTTCGCCCAGGTCCATCCGGGGTTCCAGCATCCGTTCGACCATCAACTGAATGCGCAGGCCGTTGTCCGAAATGCTCTCCTCCAGTTCACTCCGCAGGGCGCCGAGGTCCCACTCGTACCGCTGCGCCGCAGCCCGAAACTGCTGCGGCCCCGTGCGGCTCTTTTCCATGACGGCACGCATGCCGAGTTCGACCTCCAGTTCCTTCCTGGCTGCCAGGTCCGCATCCGTAGGCTCTATGCCAAGTCGCCGGGCCTCCTGCTCCACCAGCGCCCAGTCCACCAGGGTCTCCAGGGCCGACCGCCCCAGCGAGCGCACAAGCGAGAGGCCGAAGTCCGCACGCGAGATCGGCTCCCCGCTGACCACCGCCACGACGTCGGCGCAGACCACGCCTCCGCCGAACCCGAGCAGGGCCAGAAGCACAAGGACAGGTGCCGTGGTGCGAGATAGCGTAGAGTCCATCTTGCCAGATGCCCAGCCGATTGGGAGTCTCAGACCATCCCGGCGAACCCGAGAAAAGCCATGGCCATCAGCCCGGTGCAGATGAAGGCGATCGGCACGCCCCGCAGCGCGGGGGGCACGTCCGCCCTGGCCAGCCGTTCACGGACGCCGCTCATCAGCAGCATCGCCAGCGTAAAGCCGAGGCCGGCGCAGATACCGCGCCACGACGCCGCGACCAGGCCCGCGCCGATGCTCATGCCCCTGAACGCCAGAGGGGCGTCGGTCGTGTTCAGCAGCGCAACGCCCATGACGGCGCAGTTCGTCGTGATGAGAGGCAGATAGATGCCGAGCGCCTGATACAACGCCGGCAGCTTGGCCCGCATGAACAGCTCCACCAACTGGACCAGGGATGCGATGACGAGGATGAACATGGGCGTCTTCAAGGCCAGGACCAGGTCATAGCGAAGCAGCACCAGTCGGTAAAGCAAGAAGGTCGCAAAGCTGGCCAGGAACATCACGAAGGTCACCGCCGCGCCCATCCCCAGGGCGTTCTCGGTCTTCTGCGTCACGCCGATGAAAGGACACAGCCCCAGGAACCTGGCCAGGACGAAGTTCGAGACAAGGATGGCCGAGACGGCAATCGTCAAGAGCTGTCCGACATCCATCTCTCACGCCTTTCTTGGGGCGAGCAGGCGGCCCCTCAGCCAGTTGAAGAACCCCAGAAGCAGGCCGAGCACAAGGAATGCGCCTGGGGCCTGGATGAGTATCGAAGCCGGCACGTAGCGCACGGGCCAGGAGATCGGCACCCAGGGATAGTCCCATATCGTGCCGCTGCCGAGTATCTCGCGCACCCCCGCCACCAGGCAGATGGCCAGCATGAAGCCCACACCTATGCCCAGCGCGTCCAGCAGGGAGCGGAGGACGCCCTGCTTGTAGGCGAAGGATTCAGCGCGATAGAGGATGATGCAGTTGACGACGATCAGGGGGAGGAAAATGCCGAGGCTCGCGTTGATCTCCGGCGGCAGCTTGCCCTTGAAGACGATCTCCACCATAGTCACAAACGAACCGATGATAACGATGAAGCACGGGATGCGCACCTCTTGCGGGATCAGTTTCCGCAGCAGCGCCACCAGCGTGTTGGCACAGACCAGCACGAAGATGACGGCCACCCCCATCGCAACGGCGTTCTTCACACCCGTCGTAACGGCAAGAGCGGGGCAGAGCCCTACCGCCAACACGAAAACGGCGTTCTGAGCGAAGACGCCTTTGCCGAACTCACCCCACAGCGTCCGCTCTTCCATCGCGGTCTCCCGACGGCCTCATTCAAAAAGGAAGCCCACTATACCCGATAGACAGTCGGCTTCTCAAGAGTGTAGGGGCGGTTCGGCCTACTCCGCCGAAGCAACCTCGGCTGCGAAGGCTGGACGAACCGCCCGTACGAGAACGGTTCCGGCACGACCGGACCATCGCGCATTTGCATGGCCTCGTGTTTAGCAGCCCTGTCAGACCAGAAGCCCCAGGAAGTTGGCGAGCACGAGCACCGGCCACAAGACCCAGCAGATCAGGACCGCATACGTCATCTCCACGCAGAAGGGCGCGAACAACAGGTCCGCCCCGTACAGCCCCAGGGCCACCAACGGCAGGCCCTCGCCCACGCAGAGCAGCACCGTGGCCAGAACGGGGCTCAGCGGCCAGTAGACGGCAAGGGTCGCCAGTGCCGACACGGGCACGAACATCCCCAGGCACAACACGAGCACCGCCTTCCTCTGCCGGGCGAACGCCACCGCGCCGGCACCCAACAAGGCCAGCGAAAGCATGTTCAGACTCAATGCCAGGACCAGACCCTCCCCATCTGCCGGCGGACGCGCCGCCACAGCCGGACAGAGGCCTCGGGCCCCAAAGCTCCGACAGGAGCGACGGCGGCCCTATTCTACATGCTGCGCCGGGGCGCGGCAATCCCGAATGCCGCAGCGGCAGGCAACGCCACAACGGCTGGACATCGGAAGTCCGGTCCGTATAATGATGCCGGTCCCCGGGCGGCATATGGGCTCGGGGCGCTGAAGCTCAGAGGCGGCGTATTGCCGCGCGCACGCGTGGCGGCGATTGGCCCACCTCTCGCGCCGATCGCGGGGCCTGCCGACAGAGCAGGCATCTTCCGGTCTGATCGAACGGCAAAGCCGGCAAAGAACGTTTTCAGGAATGTCTTCAGTGGCCCTCAAGCGTTCACGCACGCACGAATCGGACTACTTCGTCTGCCCGCATTGCGGCGGGGAGGTTGACGTCGCAGCGCGGGTCTGTCCGCACTGCGGGTCCGACGATCGGACCGGCTGGGCGGAAGACGCCGACAAGTGGGCGGCCGATCTCCCCACCGGGTATGCCAAGGACGGCGAGTTCGACTACGAGGACTTCGTCCGTCGCGAATTCCCCGGGCGGGCCCGCCGCCGGCCCCCCCTTGCCGTGGCCGCGATCCTTGGCGCAGTGCTGCTGGTGCTCCTGTTGTTGCTTCTGGCCCGCTGACCTCGCTGGATGCTGTAGAAACGATGTGCTTCCGGCCCTTTCTCCCGGGTAGGCCGGGCGTCTCGCCCGGCGCTGGGGCGCTCATGGCGCCCCCGGCGAGACGCCGGGGGCTACCCAGAAGAGGGCCTCTACAGACCACGCCTCGGGCAGAAGAGCACTTGTATCAACCGCCCGCTTGAGGCAGAATGGTCGGTCTGTCGGCGATCTTCTCCGAGGTAGACAAGGTGAAAGAGACGCTGCTGGACCTTTGCCAGAAGCTGCCCGTTGACTACGCAGAGGTGCGAATCCAGGAAGGGACCGGCACGAGCATACACTACGCCGGGAAGGAACTGGAGGACATCGGCGAGCGGACGCAGCGAGGTGGCTGCGTGCGCGTCCTGAAGGACGGCGGCTGGGGGTTCGCCACCTTCAACGACGTTGAGCAGATCGAGAGATACGCCCGGCAGGCCGTCGCTCAGGCCAAGCTGGTCGGCGGCACGAAGTTCGAGCTGGCGCAAGGCAAGGCGTTCGAACAGGTCTACCGGACCTCCGTGGAGACCGATCCGGCCAGCGTCTCGCTCGAAGACAAGCAGCAGATGTGCCACCGCTACAATCAGATGATCCTGCGCGGCAACCGCATCCAGACCAGCAGAGTCATCTATCGCGACAGCCACTCGACCACGTATTTCGCCAACTCCGAAGGCAGCTACATTGAGCAGGAGTACGTCTTCTGCGGCGCAATGGTTCTCGCCATTGCCGTCGAGGGAACCAACATCCAGCGGGCCTACGAGTCCAACGGCGACCTTCGCGGCTTCGGCAAGGTCACGGAGATGGACGAAGACTGCGAGAAGGCCGTGCGCCGGGCCGTCGAATCGCTCGACGCCAGGCCCGTCGAGGCAGGCACCTACACCGTCATCGCCGACTCGAAGCTCTGCGGCCTGTTCGTGCACGAAGCTTTCGGCCACCTGAGCGAGTCGGACTTCCTCTACGAAAATCCCCGCCTGAAAGAGATCATGAAGATAGGTCGCCGGTTCGGCAAGGACTTCCTCAACATAGTTGACGACGGCTCGGTCGCGGGCGAGGCCGGTTTCATCGCGTTCGACAGCGAGGGCGTACCCGGCGGGCGGACGGAGCTGATAAAGGACGGCGTGCTGGCGCGGCGTCTGCATAACCGCGAGACGGCCGCCAAGATGGGCGAGGAACCGACCGGAAACGCCCGGGCCATCAGCTACCGGCATCCCCCCATCGTGCGCATGACGAACACGTTCATGGAACCGGGCGAGACTTCGTTCGAGGAGATGCTCCAGGAGACCGAAGACGGCATCTACGCACTGGGAATGATGGGCGGCCAGACCAACATGGAGATGTTCACCTTCAGCGCCGAGGAGGCCTACAGGATTCGCGGCGGCAAGCTGGCCGAGAAGATCCGCGACGTGGTGCTGACCGGCAACGTGTTCCAGACGCTTGAGAACATTGACCGTGTCGGCAGCGACTTCAAGATGCACGGAGGGCTGGGCGGCTGCGGCAAGGGCGGCCAGAGCCCCTTGAGGGTGAGCGACGGCGGGCCGCACTGCCGCATCCGGAACGTCGTCATCGGCGGACGCTGACCTCCCCGTTTCTCCCGGCGGGAGAGAGGGCATGGATAAGGTCTTGAGAACGAGACTGGCACTGGTTTCCGTACTGTTGGCGGCCACGTGGATTACGAGCGGTCGCCTGAAGGCCCAGGAAGACGTCGCAGACATCCGGTCTGAGGACCTG
>DAOVRD010000161.1 GCA_030628375.1 Planctomycetota bacterium | reverse complement strand
TGCTTCGAGGTCGAGCGGGTCTATCTGCCGCAGGCGGCGGGGCGGCACGTCCATCTCCAGGAACGGGTCGCGGCCGGACAGTCCCTGGCACCCCGCCAACACAGTGCAGGATAGAGCCAGAACGATGGCGGCGCTGACGTGCTCACTCATGGCGAAGGGCCTCAATGGGATCCAGACGGGCAGCCTTGAGCGCCGGGAACATCCCGAACACGATCCCGACGCCGGCGGCGAAGCCGAACGACAGAACCACCGCCCACGCGGGGATGTAGGCGTGATAGTGCTCGGCATCGGGGATGCCGGCCTTTATGATCTGGTTGATGAGGCTCGTGAACCCGTGGGCCACCATGAGGCCCGCCAGGCCGCCCAGGAGGCACAGCACCACGGCCTCGACCAGGAACTGCAGCAGGACGGCAGACGGCCGCGCGCCGACGGCCTTGCGCAGTCCGATCTCACGGGTGCGCTCCGAAACGGAGACCAGCATGATGTTCATGATGCCGACCCCCCCGGCCAGCAGCGAAATGCCCACGATGCCGGACGCGACGATCGTGATGACCATTGCTATCTGCTTGAACTGGGAGAGGTACTTCTCCAGCACTTCCACCCGGAAGGTGTCCGGGTCGCCGGGCTTGAGGTTGCGCACTCGCCGCAGGAAGAACCTGATCTCTGCCCGGGCTTCCTGCGAGAGTTCGGTGGACTTGCTCGTGGCGATGACGAGCATCCACGGCTGGCCCATCTTCCAGGCGGTCATGAAAGGAATGCACGCCTCCACGTCCGACTCCCCCTGGCCGAACATCGCGGACTCCAGGTGCGGTTCCACGATGCCCACGATGCGAAACAGGCGCGACCCGAGCAGTATCTCCTGGCCGATGCAGTCGCGGTCCAGGCGCAGCTTATCCCTTGCCTTCGGTGTGAGCAGGCAGACCGGACGGGCCTGATCCTCGTCTATGACGGAGAACGGCCGCCCCAACTCGACGTGGCGGTTCTCGATCCTGTGCCAGGCGGGATCGATCGCCAGCACGCGCACGTTCTCCACGGAGCGGTCCCGAAAGTGGATGGTCCGGTTCATGAACCCGACGCGCGTGACCTGTTCAACGGACGGACAGTGCCTCTTGATGTCGTCGAACTGCTCGGGGGTGAACCGGATGATGTGCCAGGGGGCGCGCCTGAGCGGACCCTTGTCCGGCCGGTCCGGCACGACGTACAGCTTGTTGGTGCCGAAGGCCTCGAATTGGGATAGGACGTGCTCCTTGAAGCCGGTCAAGACGGCGATGACGGTGCTTACGGACGCCACTCCGATGACTATGCCGACGGTGGTCAGCGCCGCACGGGTCTTGTGGGTGCGGATCTGCCCCAGTGCCAGGAAAGCGCTCTGGACCAGCAGTTGCGCCAAGAGCAAGGGCCCGCGAAGCAGTATCACGACGACTTCTCCTCCTGTGCTCGGCTCTGGCTTCGCCGTGGACCTTCCGTTCCCTGACCGCCGGGCGCCGGCGGCTCCGGTGCGGTCTGCATTTGAGAAATGGGGTCTTCCTCGATCGGCAGGTCAGAGTAGACGCGCCCGTCGCGCATTCGGATGACGCGCCTCGCGTGGACGGCGACGCTGGCTTCGTGCGTGACGATGACGATGGTCTGCCCTTCCTGATGAAGCTGGTCGAACAGGCCGAGTATCTCCTGGCTTGTCCTGCTGTCCAGGTTCCCGGTCGGCTCGTCGGCCAGCAGAATGGCGGGGTTGTTGATAAGCGCCCGGGCGATGGCGACGCGTTGCTTCTCGCCGCCCGAGAGCTGGTTGGGTCGGTGCTTCACCCGGTCGCTGAGGCCCACGCGCTCCAGGACCTGGTGACAGAGCCTGCGGCGCGCCCACCACGCGGTCTTTGAGTAGATCAGCGGCAGTTCCACGTTCTTCAGGGCGTTGAAGCGCGGAAGCAGCTCGTAAGACTGGAACACAAAGCCGATCCGTTCGTTGCGCACGCGGGCCAGCGCGGCTGCGCCCATGTCGGTTGTCGGCCGCCCGCCCAACTCGTAGCTGCCCGAGGTGGGTCGGTCCAGGCATCCGATCACGTTCATCAACGTGCTCTTGCCCGATCCGGATGGTCCCATGACGGCCACGTACTCGTTCTGCGTGACATCCAGGGTCAGGCCGTCCAGCGCGTGGATGCGCTCGACGCCCATCCTGTAGACCTTCGTGACGTCTTTCAGTCGAATGAGCATGAGTGCCGGAAACGCCGCTGGGGGTTGCACTACGTGCCGGAGCCGGCGTCTGGCCCGGCGCGCCTATGGGGGTCGTGCCGGTCCTCGCCGTCGTCCTTGTCGCGATCCTTGTCGGGCTTCTCCCCTGCTTGCTCTGGGGCCTCCTCTTCTCCGCCCGACTCGGCCTCTTCTTCCTCCGGCTCTTCCTTGACCTTCTGCTGGTGCTTGATGCCTTCCAGAACCTTGTAGGGCCCGGTAATGATCAGATCGTCTTCGGCGATGCCCGAGTGGATAAGGGTATGGGTCTCGTCGCTGGGCCCGATTTTCACCGGTGCCACGACCGCCTCGCCGTCTGCGAAGCAGTAAACCACCGTGGCGTAGGTCTTGCTCTTGTCCACGTTGGGATTGTTCTCCCGCACGCCGCGCGGCAGCTCGTCCACGAGGCGTTCGAGGACCGCCTGGCTTGGGACCCTCAGGACGTCCTTGTGGTAGCGGGTCTCGATGTCCACGTCCGCCGTCGAACCCGAGTAGACGCGGCGTCCCTCCAGTTTCAAGAGGATTTCGGTCTTGTAGTACTTCATGCCCCCCCAGCCGAAGTCGTGCGTCAGAGCGATCGAGTCCACCACTCCTTCGAACTCCTCGTCCGGATTCGCGTGGATCTTGGCTGTGGCCCGCTGGCCCACTTCAACGCGGCCTATGTCCGTCTCATCCACCTGGGCCACGAGCAACATTCGGGAAAGGTCGGCCACCTGCATGATGACGGTGCCCGGGTTGTTCATCGTGCCGGGGATGACCGTCTCGCCGACCTCCGCCACGACCTTTGTGACCACGCCGTCAATGGGGGAGGTGATCGTCGTGTAGGTGAGCCGGTCGCGCGCCCGCTCGATCTCGGCGTCGGCTGCTTCCAGGTTATGCCGCAGCACGACCAGGTTCGTCTCCGAAGCCTTCAAGGAATGCATCGCCGACGAAAGCTGGGCTTCCAGTTCCTGCGCCCGGCACTGGGCCAGGTCGAACGTGGCCTGGCTGACGTCGCCGGATTCGTGGAGTTCCTTCTGCCGCCCCAGGTTGCGCTGCGCTTCGAGCAGTGAGGCGCCGAGGCCCTCGATCTGCGCACGCTGGCCTGCGATGCGCGCCTTCTCCACTTCAATGTGGGCTGCCCGGGCGGCTCGCAGCGCCTCGACGGACCGCAGCGCGGCGTCAAGGTCGGTGGCATCAAGCTGCACCAGCACCGACGGCTCGATGGGCGGCTCAGCGTCGGGGTCCCCCTTAGTCACGCGATCGCCTTCCTCGTAGGGCAATGCTTCGGTCCTGGCCGAGACCCTGGCGCTGATGTCCACACTGGTCTTGGGCTCGACCTCCGCCCGAGCGCTGACCACCTCCGTCAGGTCGCCTCGCTCCGGTTTCTGCACGCACACCAGCGTGGGGTCGGCCGCCTCCCGCTTCGCCCTGACCCACAGCCATATGCCGGTGGCCATCGCCATTGTCACGACGAACGTCACAACGCAGGTAATGACTATCTTCACGGGCGTGCCTTTCTTTGGTGCTCAATCGTCCCGGTATTTCCGGAGCCACGCCTCCAGGTCGTCCGGAGTGTCTATCCCGATGCACGGGTAAGGCGTGACGCCGACCCGTATCCTGTAACCCGCGCTGAGGGCGCGGAGTTGCTCAAGTCTCTCGGCCGTCTCCACCGGGGCAGGGGGGAGCTGCGCATATTGCAGCAGGAACTCCCGCCTGTAGCTGTAGATGCCCAGGTGCCGCAGCAGTTCGACCGGCGCCCCCTCCAGGCGGCCGCCGGAGTCCCGCGGGTAGGGGATCGGGCTGCGGCTGAAGTACAGCGCGCATCCGTTGCCGCCCAGTGCCACCTTGACCACATTGGGATCCCGCCACTCCTCCTCCGATCGGATGGGATGGGCGAGGGTGCCCATCACGGCGGCCTCGTCATCCGCCAGCAGGGCGATGACCTGCTCAATCTGCTCCGGACGTATCTCCGGCTCGTCGCCCTGCACGTTCACCACGACGGGCACGTCCAGGTCGGCGGCCACCTGGGCTATCCGGTCCGTGCCGCTCTGGTGGCGGGTGTCCGTCATGCGCGCTTCGCCGCCGAAGGCCCGCACCGCGGCGACGATGCGTTCGTCGTCAGTGGCCACGATGACGTCTTGCACCGACGCCGCCTGCGCGGCCCTTTCGTAGACGTGCTGGATGACGTACTTGCCGGTGACCTCCCGGGCGACTTCGAGGATCGGCTTGCCCGGCAGGCGCGTCGAACCGTAACGGGCGGGGATGATGACGGCTGCTTTCAAGTGGCGTGCAGTCCTCCGGTTGGTCTGCCCCTATTCTACCGGCGCGATTCGTACTTGCAACGCGCCGCCTCACGCAAGCGGGCGCAGCAGGGCGATGCGGGCGTTCTGCTTGATGCTCACGCCACATTTGGGCACGGTCAGGACCGAGCGGATCTCGCCGCCCGTGCAGAGGGCCGGCGCCACGGCGCAGCCGCAGCTCAGCAGGCGCTCGTTGCCGACCAGCAGCATGGGCGGTGCGCCTTCTTTGAGGCTTTCATTGAACCGGACGATGTAGCTGCCCTCGTCCAGGCGCCACCACGCGTACTTATCGCCGGGGCTGTGGTCGGTGAGCTCCACCGGGTGGGTGGATGAGGGTTGGAGTTCGCTGCCGCCGAAGTCAATCCTGCCGCGCGAATGCGCCGCCAGCACCTCGGCCACGGTGAGATGCACGCCGTGGGCGTCCACCTGCTTGTCCCGATGGATGCCGCCTTCCAGCCAATCGTCGAACAACTCCCCTGGGCGCATCACGACCCCTCCCAGCACACCAGAGCCAGAAATGACCATCCCACTCGATACGCGATGAATGGTAAGAGGTCACGCCCGTTGCGTCAACCCTGAAGCCGTGGGCAAAGGGCCGTCATGAGGTAGCCGGCGTGCAAAGGTCAGACTTGACGGCGTTGGAGGCTTTGTCGTAGAGTCACCGGCGTTGCGTGGCACCGGCAACTCGAGGGGCGCAGAACGACCCATGGAATCCGTGTCCATCGTCCGGGCAGAGGACGTCAGCAAGGCGGTCGGCGACCTCTATCGAGAGATCAACACCCATCTGCGGCCCGACGTGCTGGAAGCCCTCAACGAGGCGCTGGCCCGCGAAGAGTCGGAGTCGGCGCGGGAGATACTGGCTGCACTGCTGGAGAACCAGGACATAAGCCGCGAGGACGGCATCCCCCTCTGCCAGGACACCGGCCTCGCGGTGGCGTTTGTCAGCATGGGCGACCAGGTCGTTCTGGAGGGGGGAACGCTCCAGGAGGCCGTTGACGAAGGCGTCCGCAACGCCGTCGCCGAGCAGCCCTTGAGGGCCTCGACGGTGACAGATCCGCTTGAACGGCGGAACGCCGGCGACAACACACCCGCCATCGTCCACCTGGAACACGTCAGGGGAGACAGGCTCGTCATCCGCCTGATGGCCAAGGGGGGCGGGGCGGAGAACATGGGCCGCCTGTGCATGTTGACTCCGGGCGAGGGACGCGAGGGCGTCGTGCGGGTTGTGGTGGAGACGGTGCGGGATGCGGGGGCGAACGCCTGTCCCCCCGTCATCGTCGGGGTCGGGCTCGGCGGCGATTTTGAAACGGCGCCCCTGTTGGCCAAGAGCGCCCTGTTCCGAGACATGGGGCAGCGGCACCCTGAGCCGGCGCTGGCGGAACTCGAAGCGGAGATCCTGGCGCAGGTCAACGCGCTCGGCATCGGTCCGCAGGGCTTCGGCGGGCGGACCACGGCCCTGGCCGTTCTGATAGAACAGGCGCCGTGCCACATCGCCAGTCTGCCGGTGGCCGTCAACCTCGCGTGCCATTCCCACCGCCACGGCAGCGTGACGCTGAAAGGGGAGCAGAAGCGTCTTGCCGACTGATCCCTTCGGGCAAGGGGGTGCTCGGTGTCGTCTCGCGCAAAGCGCCGGTTGCTGAACGCTCTGGCGGCGGGCATCATCGTCGCCGGTCTGATGGCGCTGATCTTCCGCCCGGCCGCGCAGCGACATGTAGCGCAGCCGCCCTCGGCTGCGGCGGTTGGTTCTCAGGCGGGCCTCCTACGCCGAGGCTACGGAGCCCAAGGGGCGCCTGAGCTACACGCGCTTGGTGATGTGGCGCAGCAGTCCGACGCTCCCCGGTCAGTCACGTGGGTCTACGATGGCGATACGATTGAGGTGAAGGGGATCGGCAAGGTGAGGTTCATCGGCATTGACGCTATGGACGGACACAACGAGGACCGCATGATGAGCCAGGCGCACCAGTACGGGATGTTAACGGACAGGGTGAAGCACTGGGCGGGGAGGGCAAGCGAGTTCGTGCGCGGCTTCCTGGAAGGGCGCGAGGTGAGGCTGCACTACGGGCCCGAGGCGGTTGACGGCTACGGGCGGGCGCTGGCTTACGTTCACGTCGTCCGGGATGGCGAGGACGTGGACCTGAACCTGTTGATGCTGCGGGAGGGGCTGGCGGCGGCCTATCGCCGCTTCGATCATCCCCGGCGTGCAGAGTACCTTGAGGCCGAAAGGACCGCTCGGGCCGACGGGCTGGGGCTGTGGCGAGATGCGGCGACTGGACCCTAACGATGCCGAGGTGCCCGACGACCCGCTCGACAAGCTCGGGGCAAGCGGGGGGGTGTACGTCCTGGTCTTGAAGTGCGCCGGGCGTGCGTTCAGGGCGCGCGTGGGGGCGCTGGGGGTTCTGGGCTTTCGGCGCGGCTTCTACTGCTACGTGGGCAGCGCGCGGACGGGGCTGAGGGCGCGGCTCCGGCGGCACCTCCAACGGACCGCCAGGGCGACCCGCTGGCACGTGGACTACCTGCGCGGACGGCTCCGGCCGCTGGCCGCTGTCACGTGGACGGGGCAGGGGGCCGGCGAGTGCCGGCTGAGCCAGGCCGTTGCCGCCCTGGCCGACGGGAGCGTGGCGGGGTTCGGGTGCAGCGACTGCCGCTGCCGCAGCCACCTGTATTACTTCGCTCGGGATCCGGCTGCGCGGCTTGGCAAGATTCGCCTTCCGGGGACGCCGGTGCCGCTCGTGGTGCGCATGCGCGGGGACAAATGAAAGAGGGACGGGCGAGCGGCCCGTCCCTGGCGGTCGGCTATCTGTGATGGACCTACGGCGCGGCGGGGGTGATCTCCTCCGCTGCGAGTTCGGGCTCCAGGTCTTCGCCCTGGAAGGTCAGTTCTTCATCAACGGCGTCCACGACAATCCGGCCGCTGACGAGCTTGCCGGCCAGTATCCGTTCGCTGAGCGGGTCCTCCAGGTGCCTTTCGATGGCCCGCCGGAGGGGCCGCGCGCCGAACTGCGGGTTGTAACCTTTGTCTATCAGCAGGTCCACGGCCTTCTTCTTGATCACGAGCCTCATGTCCTGGGCGCCGAGACGCTCTTTGACTTTGTTCAGTTCCAGTTTGACGATTCCATGCAGGTCCTCGCGCGTCAGGCCGCGGAAGACGATAACGTCGTCCACGCGGTTGAGGAACTCGGGGCGGAAGTGCTTGTCCACCTCATCTATGAGTTGTTTCTTCATCGTTTCGTAGTCGGTCTCCTCGCTTCGCCTGCGGAAGCCGAGGCCCGCGCTGTTCTTGATGACTTCGGCGCCGATGTTGGAGGTCATGATCAGCACGGTGTTACTGAAATCAACGCGACGCCCGAAGCTGTCGGTCAGACGCCCGTCTTCCATGATTTGCAGCAGCATGTTGAAGACTTCGGTGTGCGCTTTCTCTATCTCGTCGAACAACACCACGGAATAGGGACGCCGGCGGATGCGTTCGGTGAGCTGGCCGCCTTCTTCATAGCCCACGTAGCCCGGCGGCGCGCCGACCAGACGCGAGACGTTGTGCTTCTCCATGTACTCGGACATGTCAATCTGGATCAGTGCGTCCTGGTCGCCGAACATGAACCAGGCCAGCGATCGGGCCAGCAGCGTCTTGCCCACGCCGGTGGGGCCGACGAACAGGAAACTGGCGACTGGCCGGCGCGGATCCTTCATGCCGGAACGTGACCGCCGAATGGCGCGGCTGACCGCGTTGACGGCCTCGTCCTGACTGACCACCATCTTGTGGACCTCTTCTTCCATATTGAGCAGACGCGTGGCCTCTTCGATCTCCAGCCGAGCAAGCGGCACGCCCGTCATCGTGGAGACGACCTCACGGATAACGTCCTCGTCCACGGTACCGACGCTCTCCGCCGTCGCGTCCAGTTCCGTCTGCTCGTACGTCTTCTTTCTCTCCAGCAGCTTTTCGATCCTGTCGCGCAGGCCGGCCGCTCGCTCGAAATCCTGTTCGATAACGGCCTCGTCCTTCTCCAACTGGAGCTTGGCGAGCTGTTTCTTAAGGTCTTTGATCTCCGGCGGTGTGGTCATGCTGCGCAGGTGCACCAACGCGCTGGCCTCGTCCACCACGTCCAGCGCCTTATCGGGCTGGAAGCGGCCCGTGATATAGCGTGTCGAAAGGTCCGTGGAAAGCGCTATGGCTTCATCCGTGATTCGCACGCAGTGGTGTGCTTCATACCGGTCGCGCAGTCCCTTCAGTATGTCCATGGTCTCCTGCGTGCTGGGCGGGTCCACCATGATGGTCTGGAACCGGCGTTCCAGCGCCCCGTCTTTCTCGATGTACTTGCGGTACTCGTCCGGCGTGGTGGCGCCAATGCACTGCAGTTCGCCGCGCGACAGGGCGGGTTTAAGCACGTTCGAGGCGTCAATGGCTCCTTCGGCCCCGCCCGCGCCCACCAGAGTGTGCAGCTCGTCCACGAACAGGATGATGTTCTTGGCCTTCTTGACTTCCTGCATGACGGCCTTGATGCGCTCCTCGAACTGGCCGCGGTACTTCGTGCCC
>DAOVRD010000231.1 GCA_030628375.1 Planctomycetota bacterium | reverse complement strand
GGCCCACTGGCAGAGAGGGTTGGGATGAGCCCGGATGCCCTGGCGCGAGAGCTGAAGGCGCGGGAAGCCCAGGGCAGCACCGCCATCACCCCCTGGTTCGCGGTCCCGCACGTGGTGGCAGGGGGAGAGCGGAAGTTCGATATCCTCCTGGCACGCTGTCGGCAGGGCGTCGTTTTCTCAGAGGAAGCCCCCGCAGTTCAGGCCATCTTCGTGCTGGTCGGAACGCTTGGCGAGCGGAACTTCTACCTGTCGGCGCTGGCAGCCATTGCGCAGGTAGCCGGGCACTCCGAATTCCGGCAAAGGTGGCTGGCAGCTCCAAGACCTCAGGGCCTCCGCGATGTTGTCCTGCTCGCAGAACGGGGACGGCATTGACTGTCACCGCCGGCCCAATAGGCCAGCCAGGTTAGCAGATCCATACAGCTCTTGCGCTACGTTCCGTTCACACTGATAATGGAGGCTGAGAACACCAACGGGCGACAGTCTGGCGGCTGAGCCGCATCTTTCAACGGGCTGGCGGGGGGCGGCTCACGTCAGGTAGGAGAGCACCTGGGCGACGGTCGGCTTGATGTCCTTGCGCTCCACAATCATGTCAATGAAGCCGTGCTCCAGCAGGAACTCAGAGGTCTGGAAGTCCGGCGGCAGCTCCTGGTTGATGGTCTGCTTGAGGACGCGAGGGCCGGCGAACCCTATCAGCGCTCCGGGCTCGGCTATGATGACGTCACCCATGGATGCCCAACTCGCCGTCACGCCCCCGGTGGTGGGATCGGTCATTACGCTCACGTAGGCGCCCCCGCTCTTGCTGAATCTTTGCAAGGCGGCGCAGGTCTTGGCCATCTGCATCAGGGACAGGGCGCTCTCCTGCATGCGGGCGCCGCCTGATGCGGCCACCATCACCAACGGCAGGTGCCTTTCCGTCGCCAGTTCGATAGCGCGCGTCAGCTTCTCCCCCACAACGCTGCCCATGCTGGCGCCCCGGAAACGGAAGTCCATTGCGGTGAACACGACGGGCCGACTTTCGATCCTGGCGGTTCCGCAGATGACGGCTTCACTGAGGCCGGTCTCCTCGGTGTCCCTTTTCAGGTCGTCCACGTAGGCCTTCTTGGCGACGAACTTGAGCGGGTCGCAGGGCAGCAGGTCGGCGTCCATCTCCTCGAAACTGCCTTCGTCCGTGTGCAGTTCCACGCGATCCCAGGCGCCGATGCGGAAGTGGTGATTGCACTCGGGGCAGACGTGAAGGAGTTCCTGGACGTTCTTGCGGTAGACCATCGCGCCGCAGCCGTCGCACTTGACGAAGAGCCCGTCGGGCACTGCCTTCTTCTTTTTGCCGAATCGCAGCATGGTCTCCGCCGATCAGTCGGACCTACCGGCCGCAGCAGTCAGCGCGGCCTCGCGCAGCCGCTTGAGCGCCTCGCCGGGAGGCACCTCGGCGTCGAAAACGGCAGAGGCCGCCACCATGACGTTCGCCCCGTACCTCACAGCGACCCCCACTGTCTCCGGCCCGATGCCCCCGTCCACGTAGATATCTATATCCGATCCGAACATCTGACGCAACGCGGGGATCTTCGCACAGCCGGATTCCATGAATCCCTGGCCGCTGAAGCCGGGCTCGACCGTCATGGCCATCAGGCAGTCGGCGTGGCCGACGGCGGCCCGGATGCTCTCGGCGGGGGTGCCGGGCTTGAGGGCGATGCCCACCGCCACGCCCAGTTCCTTGATGGCGCCCAGCGCGCCGAGCAGATCGTCGACGGCCTCGGCGTGGAAGAAGATCGTGTCGCAGCCCGCTTTCGCGAAGGCCGGGGCGTAGCGGACGGGATCGGTCACCATCAGGTGAGCGCCTACGGGGACGGCGGCGCATTTCACTATGGCGGCGGCCAGATACGGTCCCATCATGATGTTGGGCACGAAGTGCCCGTCGGCCACGTCCACGTGAAGGCGATCCACGCCGGCCCCTTCCAACTCGGCGACGACGGCGGCCACGTGCGTCAGGTCGGAGGCGACCATCGAGGGCGCCATCTTGATCCGCATTGCGGCCTCCCCGTGCGCCTACTGGAGTATGGCGATGCCGGGCAGTTCGTCGCCGGCCAGGAACTCAAGCGCTGCTCCGCCGCCGGTGGAGACGTGGCTGATCTTGTCCTGAAGGCCGAACTCCTCGACCGCCTCGGCGGTCTCCCCGCCGCCGACGATGGTTGTGGCGTCCGAGTCCGCCATGGCCTGCGCCACGGCCCTGGTGCCCGCGGCGAAGTTGTCTATCTCGAAGTAGCCCACGGGGCCGTTCCACGTCACCAGTGCGGCCGTTTTGATCTTCTGCGCGTACTGCTGCGCGGTGCGAGGACCGATGTCCAGCCCGATCCAGCCGTCGGGGATCTCGTCCTCGAATGTGGCTGGCTCCGCGTCGGCATTGATGTCTCTGGCGCAGACGTGATCAACGGGCAGCTCGATCCTGTCCCCGCCCAGTTCCAGCAGTTCGGCGGCCACGTCGAGCCGATCCTCTTCGACCAATGATGCGCCGACGTTCACGCCCTGCTGCTTCAGGAACGTATACGCCATCGCGCCGCCGACGAGCATCGCGTCCACCTTGCCCAGCAGGTTCTTGAGGACCTCGATCTTGTCGGAGACCTTGGCGCCGCCCATCACGGCCACGTATGGGTGATCCGGATTCGTTGTGGCCCTGGAGAGGAACTCCACCTCCTTCTCGATCAGGAAGCCAGCGGCGGCGGGAAGATGCCGGGCCACGCCCGCTGTGGAGGCGTGGGCGCGATGCGCCGTTCCGAAAGCGTCGTTGACGTAGCAGTCCGCCAGCCCGGCAAGCCTGGCCGAGAACTCGGCATCGTTGGCTTCTTCCTCGGCGTGGAAACGCGTGTTCTCCAGCATCAGCACTGCACCGTCCGCCAGGGCCTGGACCGCCTTCTGGGCCTCCGGTCCGACGCAGTCCGACGCAAGGGCGACCGGGGCGCCGAGAAGCTCCGCCAGTCTGTGCGCCACCTTTTTCAGGCTGTATTTACGGTCCGGCTTGCCCTTCGGCCGGCCCAGGTGGCTCATCAGGACGACCCTGGCGCCCCGCTCGGTGGCGAACCGTATCGTGGGCAGGGCCATGCGGATGCGCAGGTCGTTGGAGATCTGGCCGGTCTCCTTGTCCATTGGCACGTTGAAGTCCACCCTCATCAGCACCCTTTTGCCGCCCAGTTGGTCCGCCAGATCACGGATGGTCTTCATTGCCGCCTTCCTGTCCTGTGCATCTGGAACACCGGGGTGCGCCCGCGCGGGCAGCACCCCGATGTGTCAGCTCGATACGGCGCCGCTCGAGCCCGGCTTTCACATGCCGGCCGCTTTCTCCATCAGGTCCGCGACGCGGTTCGAGTAGCCCCACTCGTTGTCGTAGAAGGCCACGACCTTCACCATGTAGTCGGCAACGACCAGGGTGCTGTTGGCGTCGAAGAGGGCGCTATGGGGGTCGCCGACGCAGTCGCTGCTCACGATGGGGTCCGTGACGTACTTGAGGATGCCCTTCATCGGGCCTTCGGCCGCTTTCTTCATGGCGGCGTTGACGGCGTCAGCAGTGACTTCCTTTTCACATTCGGCCACGAAGTCAACCACGGACCCGTCCGCGACCGGGACGCGGAACGCCATGCCGTTCAGCACGCCGTCCAGAGCGGGGATGGCTTTGGCGATGGCCTTGGCCGCGCCGGTCGTGGTCGGGATGATGTTGACGGCGGCGGCGCGACCGCGGGCGAGCGTCTTGTGTATCTGGTCGCACACCACCTGGTCGTTGGTGTAGCCGTGACAGGTGGTCATCAAGCCGTGCTTGATCGTGAACTCGTCGTGCAGCACCTTGGTCACCGGGCCGAGGCAGTTGGTGGTGCAGGAGGCGTTGGAAATGCACTTGTGCTCGGCCTTGAGCATCTCGTCGTTGACTCCCAGCACGATAGTGGCGTCCACCTCGTCCTTGGCTGGGACGGTGAGCAGGACCTTCTGCGCGCCGGCGTCCAGGTGGTCGCCGTAGCCGCCCTTCTCGCCGCTGCGGGAGCGGAAGACGCCCGTGGCCTCGATGGCGAAGTAGACGTCATTCTCCGCCCAGGGCAGCTCCTTGGGGTTCCGCACTGTCAGAACGGGAATGGACTTGCCGTCCACCACCAGATTCTCACCGTCGGCGGCCACTTCGCCGGCATAGCGGCCGTGCACACTGTCATACTTGAGCAGGTAGGCCAGCGTCTCTGCGTCCGCCAGGTCGTTGACGGCCGCGACTTCGAAGTTGTCCCTCTGAGCCAGAACGCGGAAGACCAGCCGCCCAATCCTGCCGAACCCATTAATGCCGACTCTGATCGCCATGCGTCAGGACTCCTTTCTCGGTGTCCGAGTCTGAACGAACGGTTTTCCGGCGAAATGCCGGGGAGATGCGCCACCCCCGGCAAACTATAATGGCCTGCCGCGGGCATGTCAAGGCTACGGGCGTGTTCAGGCAGGGCCATCCTCGGCCCCCCGTTTCAGCGTCTGATCTCGACGCCGTAGTAGAATCCGCGCGCTTGCTCACGGCCCAACCTGATTGTGAGAACGCCATCCACCAGAACATGGGACGGCACGCCGGCCGGCTTGCCTTCCGGCCCGTATGCGATGACGTGACAGGCCCTTGCGCCCGGAGTCTCGATCTGGAGCTTCGCCCGGACAGGTTCGCCGACCAGCGGCAGGTGTCCGTGCTCTTTGACGTAGGTTCGGCTGCGGTTGTATACGGCCCCCGTGGCGTAGGCTCGGGCCACGGCCATGATGAAAAGGCCACGCGCCTCCCGGATGGGCCTCATGCCGTCCAGGCTGGTCACCGCGATGGAAGCGCCCGGATTGTCCAACTCGATCGTCACGGGCCCGAGCTGTTCGGTGCCCCCGCCGAACTCGCCGGCCGCCCACACCGTGCGCGGCGTGTTGATGAACAGCGCCCCCCGCCCGTAGTCCCACATGACCTGGCCCGTGCCGGTGAGCAGCATCCCGTTCTCCTCATCCACCAGGCTGGCGTCCAGTTCGGGGATCTTGACGCCGGCCCCGGGTCGGTCAACGAACCTGGTCTTGATGTTTTCCGCGGCGGCGAGGCGGCGGTCAATCGCGCCCCACGGCAAGGGCCGGCCGCCGCCTGAGTGGTAATCGAAGTCAAATATCTTCTCGACCGGGAACTCGATGACCTTCTTCTCTCCAACGGCCAGGTCCCCCCGCCTGAACATCAGGGCCGCGATGGGCCACTGACCGATCAGACCGACGTGCTGCTCCATGCTGAGGCCGCCCGACCTCTCCGGGGGACTGCCCCAGCTAAAGGCGAAGTGATTGCCGCCCGACCACCCATGGAACGCCATCCGGAACGCGTAGTGCGGCACGTGCACGTAGGCGGTGTCTATGTCGTTGCACGTGTTCCACTCGCTGAGCGTGAAGGGGTAGTCGGCCGGCGCCAGCATCGCTTTCAGCCGGAGGTCCCCGGGAGGGACCGTGAGTTCGTTGACGTTGCGGATGGGCTCGTTCTTCCAGTGGCACCATCCGCCCAGGTTGAAGTACGAGTGCTCGTCACACCACTGCCCGAGCTGGACATTCGCGAGCCGGCTGTGGAGATGGGTGGCCGGCATGTTGCTTCCCGTCATGGGCGCCCTGTAGCCGAGCCCGCGGGCGTGGGCTATGACGTCCTGCCATGCTTCCCGCTGGATCATGTCCCAGAAGCGCAGCCTGTCCTCGTCGCGGTGCATGAACCGGCGCTCGTCGGACCCGTCGCGATAGCGCTCGTAGAGCACGCGGCTCCACGTGGACACCTCGTATCCGTGTGACAGCGACAGGTCGTGGAGATCCTCGCCGTCCCGCAGGGGCGATGGCTCGCCGGGCACCTGCCATGCCTTCAGTATTTCGCCCTCGGAGGAGTAACGCCGGCGCAGCCACGTGTTGAATCGCTGCCTGTAGAACGCGCCGTACGGGCCCTGGTCGGACCGGCATTGTCTCTCCAGAGCCAGATCGTCTTCGTTGATGACTTCGCTCAGGATGATGGCGGGGTCGTTCACGGGCGCCAGCCCGGTATATGGGTTGGGAGTGGTAAGGAGCTTCTCGTTGAATTCTTTCAGGAGCCCGCGCACGGCCGGGTGGCCGATGATGCCCTTGCAGTCCATGCCCTTGTCGCCGGGATGCCAGATGGGGCAGCCGTCGCCGCTCTGGAACTGGCGCGACGTTATCAGGTCCAGGTAGATGTAGATGCCTTCCGCCTTGAGTCTCGCCATGAAGTAGTGCAGGAGGTCCAGCATCTCCGGGTTCCGCACGCGGCTGGTGGGTTTGCCGTCGGGCGTGGTGGCCGAGTAGTCAATGATCGTTCTGGGCCCCGACCACGTGTTCTCCAGGTGGTGGAAACGCACGCAGTTGACACCCATCGCCGCCAGGCGGCCAGCTACGGCCCCGGCCGTCTCCTTGTCCGGCAGAGAAGCATCGCCGGCGATGGCCACCCCCCAGAACCTGAACGGCCCCGTGCCGTCCTCGAAGGTGAACTGGTCGCCCTTCACGGTGAGGAACCCGTGCCGCCCGGCCGGCCTTTCGTTGAACCGGCTCATGTCCCCCATCGTGCCCCTTGTGGTCAGCGTGTCGGCGCCGTACTCGATCCACCCCGTGGTGTCCACCGCGGAGTGCCCCGCCATCGCGTCTTGCACCGCAATGTCATCCACCTGAAGGACGCCGAAGCTGGCGTGCGTCATGACGACAAGCTGCACGGCGACGGCCTCCGGCGGGACTTCGATCAGGTCCTCCACGCGCCTCCACCCGGTGTCCCTGTCCAGCCCGATGCC
>DAOVRD010000318.1 GCA_030628375.1 Planctomycetota bacterium | reverse complement strand
GGCCATTCCCATCGGCCGCAGCCGAGGGCGGCTGCGCTACATTACGAGCCGAGCCTCCGTCGCTCCTACCGGAGCTATGGAGCCCAGGGGGCGGCTGCGCTACATTACGAGCCGGGCCTCCGTCGCTCCTGTCGGAGCTTTGGAGCCTGCGAGCCGCATGCGACAGGCGCTTCAATCTGTGTCTTCGTTGTGGGACGGCGGCGATGAGCATCTTCAAGGCCTGTGACATACGCGGGGTCTACCCCGACGAGTTGGACGAGGCGACGGCCGAGGCCATCGGGCTGGCCATCGGTGCGGGGTTGCCGAGAGAGGAATGCATCCTCGGCGGCGACCTGCGTCCGAGCACCCCGGCACTCAAAGACGCCCTCTGCCGCGGCCTGCTCACAGCGGGCGTGAACGTGGTGGACGTGGGGACTGTGCCCACGCCGGTCGCGTACTGGGCAAAGAGACGCCTCGGCACGGCCGGCGCCGTGATGGTGACCGCCTCGCACAACCCGCCCGAATACAACGGCGTCAAGTTCATGATCGGTTCGATGCCCGTGACGCCGGAGGACGTGGACGCCGTGCGGCAGCGGGTGAAGTCGCCTTCGCCGCGGGCTGCGGCAACCGGGCCGCCCCCAGGTCGAAGCCGCAGGCGCGACGTGAGGGGTGAGTATCTCGGCTGGCTGGCCCAACGCTTCGCCGAGTCCGGCGATGGCCAGAGGGCCCTCATTGACGCGGGCAACGGCTCGGCCTCGGAGTGGGCCCCGGAGGCGTTCCGCGCCGCAGGCTACGAGATCGAGGAGCTGTTCTGCGAGCCCGACGGTCGCTTCCCCAACCGCTCACCGAACCCCACAGCGCCGGGGGCTTTGGAGTCGGCCGCGCAGCGCGTCCGCGAGACCGGCGCAGACTTCGCCGTCTGCTTCGACGGCGACGCAGACCGGGCGGTGTTCCTGGACGAAAGCGGCGACTACGTCCCGGCCGAGGATGTCCTGATCCTTCTGGCCCGCCAGGCCCTCCGCGGCGAGCCGGGCGCCGCCGTTGTATATGACCAGAAGAGCACGCGGATGGTGCCCCGGGAGATCGAGCGCGCCGGCGGCCGTCCCGTGATGGAACGCTCGGGCCATTCGTTCCTCAAGAGGCGGCTGATCGAGGAAGACGCCGTCCTGGGCGGCGAGGCGAGCGGGCATTTCTTCTTCCGCGAACTGCAAGGGGACGACGGCATTTACGCAGCGCTCCGCGGCGGGGAGCTTCTGGCCTCCTCCGGCCGACCGTTCTCGGAGTTGCGGAGGACGATCCCGCCCTACTACATCAGCGAGGACATCCGCATCGCGCGGCCACGCGGCGACGCGCAGGCCGTGGTGGAACGCGTCGGCGAGGCGTTCGCCGACCATGCGCAGGACCACACGGACGGCGTGCGCATCGAGTTCGAGGCCGGGTGGGCGCTCTGCCGGCCGAGCGTGACCGAGCCCGCCGTCACGCTGCGCGTGGAAGGTGACACCCCAAAAGACCTGGAAGAGATCTCGCAGCGCGTCCTGGACGCCATCGGCGCGATCATAGGAAAATAGGGACAGGCACCAATTTTGCCTCCGTAAACCTTTGTTTGGGACTGGGATACGACACGAAATTGGTGCCTGTCCCTATTTTTTACTTCAGGATGATGTCCCCGCCGCTCATGACCCGCTCGCAGTAGACGCACCGAAGCGTGGGCGGGCTCGTGCTGAGCACCTCGAAGCAGGTGTTGACAGACTGCTGGTTGGTAACGCAACTGGGGTTGAAGCAGCGCACTATGCCTTCGACTTTGGTGGGCAGTTCCACGCGGCGTTTCTCGACCACGCGGAAATTCTTGATGATGTTCAGGGTGGCTTCGGGCGCAATGAGGGCGATCTTATCCGCTTCCTGCGCGGTCAGCTCGCGGCCCTCTATCTTGACGATGCCCTTCTTGCCGACCCTCTGGCTGGGCAGGTTCATCGCGACCAGGACGATCTCCCCCGCCCCGTCCAGGCGCAGTATCTCAGCGACCTTGAAGGTGGCCTCGTTCTGGATGTGGTCTATGACGGTGCCGTTGCGAATGGCCGCGACGCTCAGCTCCTCGCTCGGCGGTTCCCCACCCATGTTCACACCTTTCCAAGCACCATGGCCAGTATGGCCTGCCGGACGGGCACGCCGTTCCTGGCCTGTTCGAAGTAGACGGCGAAGGGCGTCTCGTCCAGGGCCGGCGAAAGCTCATCCAACCTGGGCAGGGGATGCATGATGCGCAGCCCGTCCTTGACGCCGCACTCCGCCAGCAGTCGGGGACCGATTCGGTACGCGCCCTTCACCCGTTCGTATTCCATGCTGTCAGCAAAGCGCTCCTGTTGGATGCGCGTGCAGTAGAGAATGTCCAGAGAAGACAGGAGGCCCCGGAGGTCCTCGGACTGTTCGTGCTCGACACCGGCCTCTTCCAGCTCCTTGAGGAGGCCCTGCGGCACGGACAGGCTGGGCGGGGATACGAAGACCTGGCGGCAGTCGAACCTGCTCAGCGCCGTGGCAAGGGAGTGCACAGTGCGGCCATACTTCAGATCGCCGACGAACCCGACCGTCAGTCCGTCTATCCGGCCGCAGACCTTCTGGATCGTATAGAGGTCCAGGAAGGTCTGGGTGGGATGCTGGTTGGCTCCGTCGCCGGCGTTGATGACGGGCCGGCCGGCGATCTGCGCAGCAAGGCGCGCGGCCCCCTCCCACGGATGGCGCAGAGCGATCACGTCGCAGTAGCCGGCCACGATCCGGATCGCGTCGCTGAGAGATTCCCCCTTCTTGAACGAAGAATGTTCGACATCACCAAAATCAAGAACCTGGCCACCCAGCTTCATCATGGCCGAAGCGAAGCTCAAGCGCGTCCGCGTGGACGGCTCCAGGAACATGATGGCGAGGACCTTGCCCTGCAGCAAGCCGTAATGGTCCCCCGCTTCCATCTTCCCCGCTACCGCGAGGACGTTGACGATCTCGTCCCGGTCGAAATCCCGGATACTGGTAACGCTGCCGCCCTGCCCCAGCATCTGAAGGAGGATCCCCTTTCTATCCCGAGCCACCGGCCCGCCGGATTATAACCCAAACGCACGGGTTTGCAATCCCTTTCCACGCGACCCGCCGGGCGGAAGCGACGCGGCGTCGCCCGCTAGGCTCTGTCTGAAAATCCCTCCGTGCGGACCCCGGGCGCGAGTTGTCATCCTGAGTTCGCATATGGCGAACGAAGGATCTCGCCGTTCGCGGCCACTCTGGCGCCTCAACGACGAGATTCCCGCCGGAGGCGGACAAGCATAAGGGGCACGTCCGGATTTTCAGACAGAGCCTGATCCGGCAATGCACTCCGGAGCCACGCGCGCCGGCAAGCATGCGCCCGCTACGCCTCGGCGGGCACCTCCCCGACGGCCTGCGCCACCAGGTCGCCGACCTGCTGCGTGCTGTGGCCCATCTTGCCGGCTGCCAGGCTGCTGAGCTTGTTGGCCGTGACCCACATCACCGCCTGCTCCACGCGCCGGGCCGACTTCGATTCCCCCAACTGCTCCAACATCATGCCCACCGCGCAGATGGCGGCCAGCGGGTTGATGACGTCCTTGCCGGCGTACTTGGGAGCGCTTCCGCCGATCGGCTCGAACATGGAGACTCCGTCCGGGTTGATGTTGGCGCCCGCCGCGATGCCCATGCCCCCCTGGATCATCGCCCCCAGGTTCGTGATGATGTCGCCGAACATGTTGCAGGTCACAATGGTGTCGAACCATTCCGGGTTCTTGACCATCCACATGCACGTGGCGTCCACGTGAGCGTAGTCACGCTCGATGTCGGGGTATTCCTCGCCGACTTCATTGAACGTGCGCCACCACAGGTCGTGCGCGTAGGTCAGCACGTTGGTCTTGGCGCAGAGGGTCAGCTTCTTCTCGTCGTCCCGGCGGCGGCAGTAATCGAAGGCGTAGCGGATGCAGCGCTCGACCCCGAAGCGGGTGTTGATCATCTCCTGCACGGCCACTTCGTTCGCAGTGCCCTTGTAGGTGAAGCCGCCGCTGCCCGTGTAGAGTCCCTCGTTGTTCTCCCGGACCACCACGAAGTCTATGTCCTCGGGCGTCTTGCCCTTGAGCGGACAGTCCACGCCCGGGTAGAGCTTCACCGGGCGCAGGTTGATGTACTGCTCCAGCTCGAAGCGCAGGCGAAGGAGCAGGCCCTTCTCGAGGATGCCGGGCGCGACGTCGGGATGGCCGACGGCGCCCAGATAGATCGCATCAACTGCTCGCAGTTCCTCCAGGGCGGCATCGGGCAGCGCTTCGCCCGTTCTGAGGTAACGGTCCCCGCCGAAGTCGTACTCGACGGTTTCGTACTCGAAGCCCTCGACCTCACTGACGGCTGCAAGCACCTTGAGCCCTTCGCGCACCACTTCGGGGCCGGTGCCGTCGCCGGGTATCACAGCTATCTTGTGCATGGCTCTTTCTTCGGAAACAAGAGAGTGCAGGAAACGGCGCAGCCCGCAAGATTACCCGGCGGCTCTCGAGATGTCAAAGTCGCGACGGCACGCGCGGTCTGCCGCGACCGACGCCCAACACGCCTGAAGCCGCCCCTCTCTTGACAAAGGACACTGAATGGGGCAGATTTAGGGCCGCGATCGGCCACGAGTAGGCATCATGCCCGCGGGATGCGCGAAAAGCTGCGGATTGTGTGCGTGCTCGGCCGCAT
>DAOVRD010000273.1 GCA_030628375.1 Planctomycetota bacterium | reverse complement strand
GTTTTGAAGTAGCGTTCCCGTCGCAAGGCGTCAAGGGAACTCACAAATGCCTCGTAGAAAACAAGCCTCACCGGCAGTCGCCCCTTGGTTGACTTTGCCTTGCCATTCTGGTGCTGTCGGACCCGCCTCCGCAAGTCTGAGGTATGTCCGATATAGAACTTTTCGTCACAGCAAAGAAGGATGTAGACGTAGGGCATTCTGTCAGGCGTGTCGTCTATGGTCTGGTTCCTACAACAGAACTGCTCCCATGAAGTAGATGCTCGCTGCGCTCGCAACACTACATGGTTCGCCATACAGCGTGGCCGCTTGCGGCCTCTGCTGTATGGCTCCCCGACGAGGGGTCGAACCTCGAACCTAGCGGTTAACAGCCGCCCGCTCTACCAATTGAGCTATCGGGGAGCCGATAGGGCACAACTGAGGCAGGTTGGGTCGTTCGGCGATAGCCCGGCCGATGTGCGCGCAGCCACATGTTATCCCGATTCCAGCCCCGATGCAACTCCCCCGACCGGCGCTGGCCGCTCTGAAGGGGCAGGGGGGCTCCCGTGGCGATTCCGCCCGACCCCCTACACCTCTTCCTCGTCGGGTGTCCGGTCTATGGCGGTCACGCTTCGGACCCGCCGTATCTGCTCGTCCACCACGGACGCGCGGGGCACGAAGAACACCATCGGCGGTCTGCTGGGGTCCCGGAAGCTGATGATTATGCGGCCAAAGCCGAAGAGCCAGCGTTCCACGACATCGGTTGCGTCGAAGTCAACGTCGTAATCGGCGTTCTTGATCTGCCGGCCCGTCTCGGTCAGCCCCCGCTGCAGGTCGGCCACGTTGGGCGTTATGGCCATGTAATGGAAGAGCCCATGCAGCCAGCCGACGAAGATGACGATCCCCACGATCAGCGCTGCCGCGAAATAGAACTTCGCGGGCAGATCAACCGCCGTGTATCGCAGCAGTCTGACGGCCTTGTCGGCATAGCCCACCAGATGAAGCACAAGCAGGAGTGCCACCACGGTGGGGATCACTATGAAGACCACCTTGATGCTCATGTGGAACTGCTCGACGAGCACGTTGAGGAAGCACAGCACGATCCAGATGCCGCCGAGCATGCCGGGCGTGACCGCTGCGGAGTACAGGCCCCACTGCTTGAGGCACAGAATGATGCCCGCGAGAACGGCCATCGCCATGGTGGGCGTGTAGAGGATCCAGCGCGGCCGGTTCCACAGTATGACGTACTCGTGGACCTCGCGGTGGTCCACTATCTTTCTTTCCACGGAGTAGCGGGTCCTGGCGGTGTTTATCAGAATGATGACGGCCGCCTCGGTGAACAGAATGAAGGCCGACAAGATATAGGTGGCGATCATGGGGTCGGATAGCCAGTCCTGGCCCGAGGCGGCGTGCACGATCGGGACTAGGGCGATGGCGCCCGCCGCCACCACGAGCGCAAGGAGCTTCTTCCACAGCCTGCCCGTTTTTCTCTTCTTGGTCTGCTGCTGTTCGCTCATTGCTGTTCCTTCTCTGCGGGGAATGGGATCGGTGTGGCCAGACAATCGTACGCCGTCCGCCCGGGTGCGTCAACCTTCACCTCGGCCCAACGTGCGTCTTGGCCCGGAGAGGTGGGCCTTCTGCGGCTCCGTGGCTTCTCAGCCTCTCCGCATCAGCTATCCCCACGTGGCGGCGCGTTGTGAGGTCAGAGAGAGGGCAGGGGGGCTCCGTCGGAGGGATCTCCTCAAGGCCGCGGAGCTTCGGGGACGATGACGGGCCTTTCGACCAGCTCGATCCGCTGCACAATGCGAGGCGGCGACGAGGCGCCCGCCCAGTCCGCGCAGTGGCATCCTGGCGTCAGGCCTCAGTGTAACGGATCGGCATGACCCCGTGGGCGGTGCAGTAGCCGAGCACGCGCGGGTCGGTGAACATGCGGCGGTCCCAGTCGCGGCTGACACCTATGCCTTCCCCGAACATCCGCACGTCCACGCGGTCGTAGGCAGGATGGCCGACTGCTAAGTAAGTACCCGGATCGGCGGCTTCAAGCTGTGCGATGAACTCCTCAACGCTGTTGGCGAACTCGCCCTGGACCGCCGGGAGCCAGGGCACGTCGTAGCCGTAGACGAGCCCCTCGCGCCGGGCCAGTTCCTTGAGGGGTTCCTCGAGCCCGCCGCTGAAACGCACGGACATGTGGGTGTCTACGTACGCGATGTTCAGCCCGTGGGAGCGAGCGACTTCGAGTTGTGCCTCGATCTCGGCCAGCATCTCGTCCAGCCGGGCCCCGTTGTCCTCCAGCGCTCGGCGACTGCGCGGGAAGCAACCGTGTTCGTCAACCAATGACGATACCTCCTGGGCCGGGAGGACCGGTCCCCAGCGCACGGACTCCCACTCCGACGTGAGCGTCACGTGCAGGCCGACACACAGGCCCTCCTCCGAGCCGAGGAGCTCGGCGGCCTCCTCGAAGGCGGGCGCCGGCACCATGACGGATGCGTTCAGGACAATGCCCTGGCGGTAGGAGTTCCAGATCGCCACGTTCGCACTGTTGCACGATCCAGCGTCGTCTGCCCGCGTCACAAGCTGGATGCGCTGTTTGCTCATTGCCGGAATCCCTTTCCACCAAAGGCTTCGTCCCTATGCCTGTTCAGCCGGAGGTGCGGATTATATCGGGCCCGCGGCGGCAGTCAAGTGCGTCCCGCCCGAGAACGTCGCCGCCCTGTACGCCGCCGCAGAGGCGACGTAACGGATCGCGGGGGGGGCGCGGCGGTTGCCATGGGGGGCTCGGGTCGGTATAAGGACGGCAACTACGGACGTGGTCGGGAAACGGATCTTGGGACGCAGCGAGTGCATGCTGCGAAGGGGGATGAGATGCGCCGCCAGTTGGCTGCCGTTGTGCTGCTCATGACCGCGTGGACCTCTGCTGTGCATGCGGACACCATCCGTGCCGAGAGCGTCGCCTATGCCGACGTGAGCGCGGCCGTCGCCGAGGTCAGGCCGGGCGATACGGTCCTCGTGCCGGAAGGCACCGCCACGTGGGACACCACGCTCAACGTCCACAAGGGCATCACGCTCAAGGGCGCCGGCATGGACAGGACTACCATCGTCTGTGGGTTCCGTGAAGTTCGGACGCCCTGTCTTCTCAACTATACCCCCGCTTCACCGGAACTGAACGAACCTTTCCGCGTCACGGGCTTCGCATTTGATGGCGGCGCAGTGCTGATGGGCAATGGATCAACCACCCATTTGATTGACCGAGTCCGAGTCGACCATAACAAGTTCACGTCCTGCACTTACTACACGATCCGCTTCACCGGGCTCGTCTACGGACTGGTAGACCACAACCACCTCATAAGTTGTCGTGCCGTGTTCCGTCCTCTTGGGCGTAATGACGCCTCATGGAAGTTCCCACTGGAGCTTGGAAGTCGCAACTACATGTACATAGAGAGTAATCGGCTCTCCAAATGTGGCATTGTCGTTGGGAGCGGGTGGGGAGCGCGGTGGGTCTTGCGCCATAACACGGTTGATGAGCACCAGAGCTTCAACATCCTGGATGCTCACGGGAACTTGCCCAACAGCGGCAGGCCTGATGGCCTTCGTGGAGTCGTGGCTTGCGAGATCTATGAGAATGTCCTCGCCAATCACGCCAAGTTGAGTTCTGGAATGCGGTTTCATGACATAAGGGGTGGCACCTGCATCATGTTCAACAACCGTGTGGGCCCGGACGCGCGCGTCCCGACACGCAGTCCTGGAATACTGCTCAGGGAAGAGGATTGCCATCCGCGGCAGATTCTCAAGGACACCTATCCGGGCTATGACCCGGTAAAGGACACCTATATATGGAACAACACAGTCACTACGACAGGGAAGCCGGTCTCCGTCAGGGTGGAGGACAACTCGAAGGATATGATCAAGTTAGGCCGCGACTACTGGCTGGACCGTCCTGACCGGTCCTTCTACATTCCGTATCCGTACCCGCATCCGGTCACACTGTTGGGTGTGCAGGAGCCGGAGGCGGGCACCGCGCTGCTGCGGCACTTCGACGAGGCGGGGGGCGGCGTCTCGCTGGTGCCCGGCAAGTTCGGCCAGGCGGGCCGGTTCGGCGAGGGCCAGGGGCGTCTGCAGTGCGTCGTGGACGACTTGAGCGGCGGCCAGGGGGTGCTCTGCGCGTGGGTGAAGTTCGACGAACTGGCGGGGGAGCAGGTGCTCTGTGCGGCGCGCGGCTCGGGCGACGGCCTCCGGCTGGCGTTGGTGGCCCAGGACGGCCGCCCGGAGGTGCGCCTTGAGATATACGAGGTTGAGAACGAAGCCTGGCACTCTGTCGGGGCGGACGTGGGTGCGTGGCAGCCGGGACAGTGGCACCACGCGGCCGCCTACTGGAACGCGGAGTTCGGGGTCATGCGCATCTGCCTCGATGGCCAACTGGCCGCGACCGGCACGCTGGGGTTTGAGCCCGAGTTCGGATCGGTCACCGTGTCGATCGGCGCCGACGGCGAAGATCTCCGCCGACTGCACGGCGCCCTCGACGAACTGATGATCATGAACGTCGCCAGTGGCGCCGGCATGGCCCCTGCGGACGAGCCGTGACAGTGTGACGAGCCGGCAGAGCACACCGAATTTGCCCGTGACGTGACAAGTTCGAGCGCCAGAGTTCAGGAGGAAGAAAGTGAAGCTCTACATTCAGGCGGACATCGAGGGCATCGCAGGAATGGCGGACTTCGAGCGTCGTGACGATCACTCCGCGGAGAATCTTCACCGCCGCCTGCGATTGCGGAAGCTCTACACAGCCGAGGTCAATGCTGCCGCACAGGGAGCACTTGAGGGGGGAGCGGAGGCAGTCACCATCTGGGACTCGCATGGCGCCGGGAACAGCATCATCGTAGAGGAACTGGACAGGCGCGTGGAATTGATAACCGGCGACTACCACCGGGCGCCCTGGCTTCCCTTCTTTGAGGACGGATATGACGCCGGCATGTATCTGTGCGCTCACGCCATGGCGGGGACGCCGTTCGCATGTCTGCCGCACACGCGCGTCGTCCTCAACGGCAAAGCGTATGGTGAAGCAGGCATGTTCATTGTCCAGCTCGCGTCGCACAAAAAAACCACGCTGATGGTATCGGGTGATCGGGCCGCAGTTGATGAGGCACTGGCACTCGTGCCTGACATGGCGAGTGTGACCACGAAGAAAGCGCTCGGCCCGTATATCGTCAAGACGCGGACGCCTGAAGCCGTCTGCGAGGAAATGCACGCCAAAGCAAGCCAGGCGGTGAAAGCCTGGAAGGACATGCCCCTGTATGACATCTCCCCGCCATATGTTTTCACGTACACAAGGGAGGGGGTGGAGCAGGAGTACGTGGGGAAGTCGGATGACCTGGTTGACGTGTACCGCCGCTTTGTGAACACGGCCTATGGGCTGGAAGGCGGCAACCAATGCACGGGACGGGAAGGGCTTGATCAATTCCTGCCGGAAGAATACAAGCACAAGCTGACCTGAAAGAAGCACGATGGGCTAGCAAGGCGGGCGAGCTTGACACCTCCAGGGGGATGACATACACTCGCCGCCTGCCCGTCCGCGCGGCGCAAAGGTGCGAAACTTCC
>DAOVRD010000095.1 GCA_030628375.1 Planctomycetota bacterium | reverse complement strand
TCATCCATCTGATCCGCTACGGGACAATTGAATGACCCTGGGTCCCACACGCCATGCTTGCAATGGTTGAGCGAGCAGGGATATAATTGCCTCGCCGGGTTCCTCCAGATAGTCTGACGCTCACCATACAAGAGCCCCATGGACCATCTCAAAGCCGGACGACACATCATCCAGCAGGAGGTCGAAGCGCTCAAGGCCATGCAGGAGCTGCTCGGCGGCGAGTTCGACCGCGCAGTCGAGCTGATTTACAACTGCCGGGGCCGCGTCATCGTTACCGGCGTCGGCAAGGCCGGCATCATCGGCCAGAAGATATCCGCCACGCTTGCCAGCACGGGCACTCCCTCGCACTGGATGCACGCAGTCGAGGCGCGGCACGGTGACCTGGGCCGGGTCCGGCCGGACGACGTCGTGCTTGCGCTGAGCAACAGCGGCGAAACCGAAGTCGTTCAACTCCTGCCCGCCTTGAAGAAACTCAACGTGCCCGTCATCGCCATAACGGGCAACGCGGCCTCCACGCTGGCCAGGTACAGCGACGTGGTGCTTGAGATCGGCCAGATACAGGAAGCGGACTCGCTGGGACTTGCGCCTTCCTGCAGCACCACGGCGATGGTCGTGATGGGCGACGCCCTGGCCTTGACCATCTTCAAGATGCGCAACTGGAAGGTGGAGGACTACGCCTTCTACCACCCGGGAGGCGAACTGGGACGAAAACTCATTAAGGTCAAGGAAGTGATGAGGAAAGGGCCGCGGAACCCCGTGGCCAACTGCCGGGTCGCAGTGCGCCAGGCCCTGGAGGTGATGAGCGGGGAAGGACACCCGGGCGCCGTCAGCCTTGTGGACGACGACGGAATACTGGTGGGGTTCTTCACCGATGGCGGCTTCCGACGCCTGATGCAGGAGGGCAGACCCGAAGCGCTGAATGAACCGATCAGCGAAGTGATGACAGAAAACCCCAAGACCATCACTGCGGAAGACCTGGCCGCCGAGGCCTATCGCCTGATGCGGGATCACCGAATAGATCAGATCCCCGTCGTGGACCAGGACCACAGGCCCGTGGGGATCGTGGACGTGCAGGACTGGCTTGACGTCGAGCGCGGGCTCGACATGCCGCCGGGGGCCCCCGCGTAGGCTGCCTCCTCGTGCCAGCATGAGAAAGGTGCGCTCAGAACCGTGCGCAAGGACGCCGTCGAGAAAGCTCGCCAGGTCCGCCTGGTCATCATGGACGTTGATGGCGTGCTGACCGACGGGAAGGCCTTCTACGGCGGCTCATCGCTGGAGGTCCTTGCCTTCGATATCCGCGACGGCACCGGCATCAAGTACCTGCACAGAAGCGGCATCCGGACGGCCCTGATGACCGGACGGGACATCCCGGCCGTTCGAGACCGCGCCCTTACGCTGGGCATCGAAGAGGTGGTCCAGGGGGCAAAGGTCAAGAAAGAAGCATACGAATCCATTCGGGAGCGTGCCGGCCTGACGGACGCCCAGATAGCCTACATCGGCGACGACCTGCCTGACATACCCGTGATGCGGATGGTGGGTCTGGCCGTAGCCGTCTCCGATGCACCGCCGGAGGTGATCGAACATGCAGACATCGTCACCGAAAGGCGCGGCGGCGAGGGCGCTGTCAGGGAAATGGCCGAATTCATCCTGAAGGCCCAGGGAAAGTGGGAAGAGATCCTGAGCCGATACCTTGACTAGAGGCGACTGCGCCGACAGAGGAAAAATGGGTACCGGACAATTGAATGTAGACCTGAGTGGGGAGGTGGTGGCCATAACGGGCGGGGCGGGTGTCCTGTGCGGGAGCATGTCCAGGGCCCTGGCCGCCAGTGGCGCTGCCGTCGCCGTGTTGGACGTGGCCGAGGCCGCAGCCATCGCCCTGGCGGACGAAATCCGATCCGCAGGCGGCACGGCCATCGCCGTAGGGTGTGACGTGCTGCAAAAGGAGCAGATCGAGCGAGCCGCCGAGGCCATCGTGTCGGAACTTGGCACGCCCACCGCCCTCATCAACGGCGCCGGGGGCAACAAGGCCGAGGCCACCACCACGCCGGACATGTCGTTCTTCGACCTGCCGAAGGAGGCCGTCCGGTGGGTGTTCGACCTGAACTTCCTCGGCACATTCCTGGCTTCTCAGGTCTTCGGCAAGCTCATGGCGGAAAAGGGCAGAGGACACATCGTCAACATCTCCAGCATGAACGCGTTCCGCCCGCTGACCAGGATACCGGCTTATTCCGCCGCCAAGGGCGCAGTGAGCAACTTCACCCAATGGCTGGCCGTCCACATGAACCGCAACTACGGGCTGGAAATCCGCGTCAACGCCATCGCGCCCGGCTTCTTTCTCACCGAGCAGAACCGGTTCCTGCTCATTGACAAGGACAGCGGCGAACTCACGGAGCGCGGCAAGACCATCATTGACCACACGCCGGCAGGCCGGTTCGGGGACCCGGAAGAGCTGATCGGCACGCTGCTGTGGCTGCTGAGTAAATCATCGAAATTCGTCAACGGCGTCGTCGTGCCCGTGGACGGCGGGTTCAGTGCTTTCAGCGGTGTCTGAGTCGCCGACGCGCGATGAGGTGAGCAGGGGATAAGAAAATCATGGACTTCCAGAGAATCGCCGAATGGATTGAGAAGCACGACGAGGAGATGGTGGACCTGCAAGCCGGACTCACGTCGCTGCCCGCCCTGGGCCCGGAGAACGGCGGAACCGGCGAGTGGGAAAAGGCGCGCTTCCTCGAGCAGTACCTGCGCGAACACGGCCTGGGCAACACCGAGCACTACGACTGCGCGGACGAGCGCGTGCCCGAGGGCACCCGGCCCAATCTCGTCGTGACTATCCCGGGGCGTGCAGATGAGCCGCGCGTATGGGTGCTGACTCACATGGACGTGGTGCCGCCCGGCCAGCAGCAGCCGGACGGTTCGTGGCAGGGGTGGGATTCCGATCCCTTCACACTCCATCGGGCCGGCGACATGATCGTCGGGCGCGGAGTCTGCGACAATCAGCAGTCCCTGGTTGCCTCGGTATTCGCCGCACGCGCCCTGGTGGAGAACAACGCCGAGCCCGCCCACACGGTCAGACTGGCCTTCGTCTCAGACGAGGAAACGGGCAGCGAACGGGGCCTGGCCTATCTGCTGGAAGAGCACGGGGACATCTTCCTGCCTCAAGACGTGATCATCGTGCCGGACGCCGGCAACGAAGACGGTTCAATGATCGAGATCGCCGAGAAATCGGTCCTGTGGCTGGAGTTCCGGATCGCGGGCAAACAGGCGCACGCATCCCGTCCGGACAAGGGCATCAACGCCTTCCGGGCCGCCTCCTGGCTGGTCAACCTGGTTGACACGGGCCTGAGGGAGCGGTTCGACAGGGTGGACCATCTCTACGAGCCCTCTTCCAGCACCTTCGAACCCACGCTCCATAGCGCAAACGTGCCCAACGTCAACACTATCCCTCCCAGCGACGTGTTCTGCTTCGACTGCCGCGTGCTGCCGTCCTATGACGTGGACTCGGTGCTTGACTACGTTCAGGCCCAGTGCAGGCGCGTGGACGGACGGTACGGCACAACAACCGAACTCATCGTGAGGCAGCGTGCCGACGCTCCACCGGCCACCTCTCCCACCGCCACCGTGGTGAGGCTGCTGGAACGGGCCATAAGGGAGGTCTACGCAGTGAGCGCGAAGCCGATGGGCATCGGAGGGGCCACCGTGGCCTCCCAGTTCCGGAAGCGCCGCCTGGACGCTGCGGTGTGGATGACGACAAGGGGCACGGAACATCAGGTCAACGAAGTCTGTTCGATACCCAACATGGTCGGCGACGCCAAGGTTTTCGCGCACGTCTACATGAGCGAGTTCTGAGAAGGCAGCCAGGCTCACTCGGGCTCGAGCTCGGCGCCGACCACAGTGAGGGTCAATCCTTTCAGCAAGTCCTTTTCGGATATGCGGGCCACCGCTACGCCCTCCCTGTTCCTGACGGTCAGGAAGGGAATGCGCATTCCCTCCCAGTCAGCCAGCGGCAGCAGTGGCACCGACAAGGTCGAGCGGACGGGGCAGAGCGTCAGCTCTCCGTCCGCTCGGTTCAGTCTCAGACCGGCGGCGCACAGCGGCATACCAAAGACCGTCGCCCCGCGAGGATAGAAGTTCAGGTCGTTCCTCTCGGTCGTATCGTAATAGAGAGACCCCCGCCAGTTGTCGCCCGTGGTGACCTGATAGTCCCAGTAGCGCTCCACGTTGTTCAACAGGTCAATCCCCAGGTACGCGCCGACGTAATCGCGCCACATGTTCTGCGAGAACCACACGGTCGTGTCCGTCGTGCTGGAGTGCCGGCTGCCATAAGGCGTCATGGTGCGCCGCGCGGCATTCTCCAGATCCTCGGCGAATCTGTTCAGCTTCCAGCGCGGCATCGTCAGTCCGGCAAGGAACACGTACAGCAGGCCGTTTGCGCTGTAAATGGAGTAGGCGTCCCAGCCGGCAAGTTCACCGGGCTCCAGCGGTTTGTCGCTCCCCGGGTAGACCAGCCCTTCTGTCGTGCGCGTCAGGGTGACGGCGTAATGATCCCGCAGCCAGGCCTCCTCGTCCAGCGTCTTGATGCTCTTTGCGGTGAAGGCGCACCAGCGCTCCGCCTGGGAGTCCTTCACACCGCACTTCTCTTCCAGCTCGGCCAACGCCCACAGTGCGGCCTGGGCCTTCACAGCAAGGTAGACCTGCTCACTTCCAAACTGTACGGCCGGGCTCGCATCATCAATCGTATTGGCCACGCCCCGGTCGGGCATGCCGTTGCCGGAGCTGTCTGCCTTGACAATGAACTCGCCCAAACGCCGACACAGCGGCAACTTCTTCGCCGCTTTCTTGATCTCGCCCGTGAAGAGGGCCCACGCGGCCAGCAGGAGCAGGTAGTTGGTGTTCTCTTCCACCTCCATGTGGTGCGAGTAGACCTGTCGTCCGACCACGTGACCGAATCCCATGTCGTGACAAAGGAAAGTGGTTCCCTTTCCCGCCGGGCCCAGGGTCTCTTCGCCGTCAACCTCGAAGTCGGCCCATTCGTCCAGCAGCATTTCGAGCAGTTCGGGCCAGAGGGCGAAGTACAGCAGGCCGTCGTTGTATTCGACGTCAACCGTCGAGTGGTAGAAGCAAGAGCCCTCCCACACGCTGAACCAGTCACGACCGCCCTTGCGCGTCGTCCACCAGGTGTCCACCAGGAACGAGCGGAGGGCCAGCGCGGCCAGATGGGAAGCGCTCGTGCCCAGACTCCAGTCGCGTATCGCCGCGTCCAGCAGGTCACAGCGCTCCTCGATCCGCGCCCTCTCCCGCAACGCCCAATCCACCATCTTCCGGCGCGAAGCAAAAAGCTCCAGGTACTTGAACGGCGTCCTCTCCTGGAACACCTCCAGGACGGGCTCGGCGACCCAGTTCGACCAAACGAGGGCCATCCTACCCACGCCGTCCGAGGAGAGGTCGAACCCCTTCTTGAGCCCTGAGGTCCCAAACACCTCGGCGTCGGCGCATTCGACCCAGTTGTCCACGTTCACCGTCACAGGAGGCAGGTCCGATCGGGCCGCTGCCGTGCTGGGGAACCTGTACTGGAACCCGCTCTCGGACGGCGCAAACTCGACGCCCTCGCCCCGAAGCTCGAATATCAGCTCCCCCCGCTGCACCGGAGCCTCGCAGACGCGCCGCCGGAACCTGTGCAAACGCCGCACCTCAACGTCCACGTAGTGGAACGGGGAGGTAGAAACGCGCACGTCCCCGGGATAGAAGGGCGACCTGATCCGCACCCTCAACTCCAGCCCCAACTCCGGGTGAACGGCGCGGTACTGGATCGTCGTCAGGGAGTCGAACTGCTCCACGAAGGGAAAACGCTGCTGCCGCGCGGTGAACGGGAGCGCCCAGACCTCCCCGTCCGGCGTTCTGACCCCGATGGTCAGGTCAAGGGGCCGCTCACGGAACCCCCCGAACGCATTCTGGTATAGGCACCCCTCATGAGGGTCAAGGATGAGATTGAAGCGGCTCCCCAATGCAGCCGCGGCGTCAGTTATCACGTGCATTTGCAGTCCTTCCCCGTAGGTTCAACGTAATGGACTTCTCCCCCGAGGGCCCAAACAAGGCCACAGAACACCCCCAATGTACCCAAACGCGCCCCGGATTCAAGGAGAAGAGACGGCACCGCAGCCCGACGCGCAGGCGCTGGCCTTTCGTTTGACAAGACACGGCACCGCAGCAACACTATCCCCTTCGGCGAGACCTGCGCCACTTGAGCGCGGAGAGGAACATGGCAGAGGCCCTCAGACTGGGAGTATTGATCAGCGGCGGAGGAAGAACGCTCCAGAACTTCATTGACCTGTCCCAGGCCGGAGGGCTGAAGGCCGGGGTGGTGAAGGTTGTCAGCAGCCGCAGCGATGCTTACGGGCTGGAACGCGCCCGCCGGGACGACATCCCTGCCGCAGTGGTGCGGCGCAAGGACTTCGACAGCACCGAGGAGTTCAGCGCGGCCATCACCGCAGAACTGCAAGCCGAGGACGTGCAGTTGGTAGCGATGGCCGGTTTCCTCTGTCTCTACCTCATTCCGGACTGCTACCAGAACAGGGTGATGAACATCCACCCGGCGCTGCTGCCCGGCTTCGGCGGCAAGGGCTTCTACGGAGAGCGGGTCCACCAGACCGTGCTGGACTGCGGCTGCAAGGTCAGCGGCTGCACCGTCCACTTCGCCGACAACACCTACGACCACGGGCCCATCATCATCCAGAAAGCCGTTCCCGTCGAAGAAGGCGACGACGCCCACTCGCTGGCCGCACGGGTATTCGAAAAGGAGATCCAAGCCTATCCGGCAGCCATCAACCTGTTCGCGGAAGGAAAGCTGCACGTATGCGGCCGGAGGGTGGACATAAGGCCTGCCGAGGGCGTCTGAGGGAACCGGGCCAGGCGCGCCCTACGTCGCCACATCGCCGTTGTGCCGGCCGAAGCAGACAAGGGTGCAGTCGTCACTCTGAGCGGCAGTGCCCACGTGCTCGCGCACGGCTCTTTGGATGCTCTTGACCAGGTCGCCAGGAGAGCCTGAAGCCTGAGTCATCGCGCGGGTGAGTCCCTTGGTACCGAACTGCTCCGCGTTCTCGTCCATCGCCTCTGTGATGCCGTCACTGAACAGACAGATCACCTCCCCGGCGTTGACGGAGAAGGTCGCCTCGGGGAAATCCGCATCCTCCGTGATCCCGATCGGATAGCCGTTCCCCCCCTCTATGCGCTCGACGAGCCCGTCCGTCTTGCGCAGCAACGGATAGCAGTGGCCGGCGTTCGACATCGCGACCGTGTGGCCCTGCCAGTCCAGCAACAACACCACCATGGTGATGAACATGTCCGTCGCGCTGCTCAGTGCGACCTGATTGAGTCTCTGAAGCAGCGCACCGGGCTCCGGGTTGGCCCCGGCGAAGAACCGCAGGTTGCTGGCCATCTTGGCCATCATGAGGGCGGCCGTGATGCCCTTGCCGCTGACGTCCCCGACCGCGATGAGGATCCTGTTGCTGGGCAGCTCTATGAAGTCGTAGAAATCCCCCCCCACCTCCAGCGCCGTGTCATACCAGTCCACGAACTCGTAGGCCCCAGGATGCGGCGGCTCAGTAGGCAGGAAGCTGTTCTGGATGCGACGCGCGTTCTGCAGGTCCTGCTCCAGCCTCTCCCGCTTCACCAACTGAGCGTGCAGCCGAGCGTTGGCCAGGGAAAGAGCGGCCTGGTTGGCAATGCCGGCAAGGAGCGTCAGGCCCTCTTCGTTGTAATTGGTGGCGATGCGCTGCGTGTCGAGCCAGATGAACCCCAGCACCTCTTGAAGCTCCCCCATAAGGGGAGCGCACATCATCGAATGCATCTTGAAGTCAAGTATGCTCTGACTGCTGGAGAACCGATCGTCGCTCGCAGCGTCCGCGCTCAGCACAGCTTGCCTATTGTCAATGACGTACTCGAGGATCGTCTCGCTGATCTGGAGCTTTTCCTGGTCGGGTGCTGCACCTGTCTCGATCTTCGAAGCCCGTGGAATGAGCTGTCCGGTCTCCGGGTCGCGCAGGGCGATGAACCCGCGACTGCTTTCCGGGAAGACCTCGAACAGCTTCTCCAGTATCTTCTCCAGCAGTTCCTCCTCCTCAAGAGCCGTGCCGATGGACTGAAAGATCTCCAGCACAGTCGCGAGGCGGAAATTGGCCCGTGTAAGCTCATCTATGGTGGCCTCGGCCCCCGCCAACACCTCGGCCGTGTCCTGGCCCATGTCCACCGAGCTGATAACGAACGTGCTCGTGGTCTCCTCGCCGACGTCAATTATCGTTTCCGCAGACTTCGGAACCGAGACGTCAGCGGCGTCCGCATGGAACCCGACCACCGTGTTGCCGATACGGATCTCGTCGCCGTCCTTCAGCTTTTTGGTGGTCACCTGCAGTCCGTTCAGGAAGGTGCCGTTGCTGCTGGCCAGGTCCTCGATAAGGTACTCGCCCCGCTCGTTCCTGAGCACGCGCGCGTGCCTCTTGGACACCGTCAGCTCATCGAGCCTGAAATCCATGTCCAGGCCGCGGCCGATACAGGTGACCTTCTGCAAAGGCACCTTCATGCCAGCCTGCTGTCCCTTGGTCACAAGCAGATACGCCATAGCTACCGCCAAACCCCTCCTGCCGACGGAATTCCAGGCCGCAATGGACTATCCCCGCCTCACGGCTTGTTTGATTCTACCAGTGCTCACGCGTCTTGCAAGGGAAAAACTCCACTGTCCTGGCGGAGGCCCGCACGACCCCCAAGGGGCTGTCCGAGGCCCAGACTACGCATTGTCCCGCTCTTCGACCTCGACACCGGCCGCCGCACTGCCCCGGTCCTTGAAGAAGATGACATCCCACAGGATCAAGCCGAACCCCACGCAGATGGCCGCATCGGCCACGTTAAACGTGTACCAGTGGAAGGCCTCCCCCCAGTGCAGATCTATGAAATCCCTGACAGCCCCAAGGGCCGCCCTGTCTATAAAGTTCCCCACCGCGCCCCCGGCCAGCAAGCCCAGAGCCGCATGCACCAGCCCCCTGTGCGCAGGAGTTGTGAGGAAGAACATCCCCACTATGACCAGCCCCACCACCGAGGCGCAGATGTAGAAGACCTCGCTTGCCGGGCCGCGTCCGAAGATCCCCCGCACATTGCCAGGATGGCTCACGAGCTGCAGCACGTGCGGTATCAGCACAATCGGACCACGCCCGTCATCAGGTGAGTGCGCCAGGAAGACCTTCGTCACCTGGTCCAGCGCCACCACCCCACCGGCGATGGGCCACAGCAGTTTTCTCTTTCCTTCGACAAGTGTATGTGCGAAAGCCAAGACGCCCCCGTCAAAACCGAGTCGGCTCGCGCTACGCCTGACCTGCGCCCGTCCTAGCCCCCATAAGCCCCACCCAGACTCAGCCGAAGCCCCCTCACAAGGTAGCCTTCAACTGCTCCTCTTCCTGCTTGCACTCAATGCAGAGCCGCGCGAACGGCAGGGCCCTCAGCCGCTTCTTCTTCAGCTTGCCGGAGCAATTCTCGCAGAGGCCGTAAGTGCCGGCTTCCAGCTTCTCCAGGGCCACGTTTATGTCACACAGCTCCGCGTCACTATCCTGCAGCACCTTTATCATCAGATCCCGGACGAAGTTGTCCGATCCCCGCTCCGCCATGTGCTCGGTGGGCACGCCGGACCACTCGTCTACAGTCTCACCCGCTGTCTTCAAAGCATCGTTCTGTAAATGCCCTATGTTGTTGGTGAGTTTGCGCTTAAGCTCGATAAGCATCTTGCGAAACTGCTTCCGCTCTCTCGCGTTCACCTTGCCATGCGCTCCTACAGAAGCACTGGAGGCCGAACCACGGCACGACCCGGGCCGCGCGCAAAGACTCCGCGCCGCCGCTGTCCCGGCGGCCCCATGACGCCAGGTAGAGCCCGCCTGGCCCGTCGCCCCTTCTTCCCAGCATTCGGCACGACCTGCCAGACCAGCCACACCTTAACTCTGCAATTCTATACGAAAGCACCCTCTCGTTCAAGACTCCCAGCCGCCCGCTTCGTCCCTCTGGCGCGGGAAGAGCATCGGCTCGCGCCTGCCCTGGCGGCATGGAAACCAGCGACAGCAGTCGCCGATTGGCCGAAACTGTCCGATTTTGACAATGTGGCGCGTGGCAGGTATAATGGAGGTTGTGGAATGGGGGCGAAAGGGTTTCGACCGAGCCCCGGAAGCTGAAGTGGCGCACCGAGGTTGTCAGGCGGCCTCGTAAAACACCTGGCACAACCGAACATGCCGAATACACACCGGCATACGCGATGGCTGCTTAACGGGCAGCCCCGCCTGCGCGGGCGTGACCTGCAAGCCCGCGTAAGGCGACAACAAAGCAGGTGTACCCGCCCCGTGCGCAGCCAGGTCGCAGGCGGGGAATTCGCCTAACGGCGAACATAACGGGCTGGTCGGGCCTGGATCCCGTCGATCGGAGCCGGGCCGGCGAGATGCAATAGGTCGACTATGTGCGTAGAAGCTTCAGCGGAAGGGCCCTGGGACGCGGGTTCGATTCCCGCCGCCTCCACCACTTCTCTTCCCCAATTCTCGCAGTTCCGAGCGCTGAACTCGTTGGAGATGGGCACGCGGTCCGCCTGAGGCGGACCCGCCGCCTGCGCCACACTTGAAGGTGCCCTTTGTTATCGGTGTCGTGGCGCAGGCCGCCAGCAGAAGCAGGTGGGCGTTCCTTGGTGGAACACTAGACACTCTTCTTGACCTGTGCCCACAGGTGGAACGGTACGGCTTTCCTGGGGCGTCTGCACGCACTTCCCATGCACCATTCAACTCGGCCATCTTGAGGGAAGTGGTGCGTTCTCGGCAGGCAGACGTGCACTTGGCCCAAGCCCTCACTGCGCGAGCCAGGCCTTGCCCAGGTTCGGGCTGGACCACCCTCCGTCCATGAGCACGCCGTGGACACTGGTGAAACCGGTCACTCGGGCCTCTATGTACTTGTCGTTGCCTGTAAGCTTGCTGCCCACGAGCGTGAGGCCAAGAAAACCGATGCAGCGGAACTCGGCATTGCTGCCCGAGCTAGTCACGTCGTCATAAACGAGTATGTTGATGGAGTCGCCCTCTATGGCCTGTAGCTCGTCCTTCAAGGCCGCGCGGAAGCCGGGATTCCCCTCTATCCAGAGGTAGCCTGTCTCCGGATCCAGCTCGATCTTCCCGTCGTAGCCGTTGAGTATCCAGTCTTCTAAGTCACCGGTCGGATTGCTGCCACCATCGAAGTCCAGAAGCCCGAAGTTGCCAGGTGCGATCAACTCATGTTCGTAGAAGATCATCGATCGCCCAATGGGTACGATGTCGCCTTCCCAGACAGCAAGCGGGCGCAGGCCGCTGATGAATCCCCGAACGTTGGAACTCGCCTCAGCAACGGCATTGACCGCTACCTCGACGGACCTGATCCCCAGCAGGGGTGCGAAGAACAGTGCCAGCTCCCCATCCGGCGCATCCGCATCGCGAGTAACGCGGGTTCTAGCAGCAGAGGCGGGTGTGTGATCGTCATCTGCCAGCACCACGAACGCGCCGCCTTCGTCAACATAGCCAAATTCGACTGTGAACCCCACTCCGCTAGTGTTCAACTCTGCAAAAGCTCTCGCTTCTTCGCATGCCGCAGCGCGGCCATCTTCCTCCGACCTGCCATCTCTCCGCTTGGCCTCAAGGACTTGCATGGCAGCAAGCGCTCCTGAATCGGCCGCGTTCTGGAGGCGGGCCCTCGCCACGCACATGTGGCCAACATCGACTGCCATCGCCAGTATGCAAGCAAGGACAAGGAGTAGCACGGGCGCCAAGATGATGACTTGCCCCCGACGCTTGGCTACTGATTTCACCGCGTTCATGTTCCAGCCCTCTGGAGAACTGGAATGGCATCTCATTGTGACACGGCACAGCCAGTGGTATTCTACGCAACGCGCGTGCCGAATGCAACTCCACCAACCCGGTGCCAGCCTTCCCGTCTCGCTCCGTGACAGCCTCTCTGGAGACCGTCCATCGAAGCAGGGGCGCATCGCCCCTCACTTGCATTGCACCATGATACTATCATAGAGGTCAAGGATCGGCAGTTCAATCGTCACGACTCCGTCCTGCACCTTGTGTTGCACCGCCGGACACTTCAGGCTGCTGACGGCCCTCACGTCGCCCTCCACGCGCAGTTTCAGCACAAGGCCTTTCTGGGGCGTCACGTACCGGATCACGCCCCATCCGCCGGGGGCCCGCACCAGAGGGTTCGTGGCCAGGTTCACCAGCAGTATCTGGAAGAGCTTCTTCTGCGCGTTCCGGAACAGGCGCACCTCGACCGGCGCCGGGCAGTCGGGCGTCTCGATCGGCGGAGGGCCGCCGGCCCACAGAACGGCGCGCAGCATCAGGCATTCAAGCTCCGGGGAGTCCGAGCGCCGCCACGTCGCATCGGCTTGAGGAGCGAAGTAGGCGACCCGGGCCGGGCCGTGCTGGCGCGTCACCGCCAGCGGCCAGCGGGGCCGCCCAGGATATATGCCAGGCCGATTGTAGGGTCGGCCGTGCAGCCGGGGCTGATCGGTACCGTGGATTCGCCCGAGCACCTGACAGTCCTCACCGGGCCGGAACACGACATAGCCCCCATGGAAGTGGAGCAGCGACTCGGCAGCCATCCCCGCCGCCAGCGGGTGGTCGGGCGTCACGGTCGCGTAGTGGTGGAACTTCTCCGTCTCCATATCGGGCAACTGGAGCAGCGGGTCGCAGACCTCCGGCTTGCGCGCCTCCCAGGCGACCACGTCGTTCACACTTACGCCGAACACGTCGGCCAGCGCCGGCGATCTACGATCTCGCCCCGGGCCGTCCATCATGCCCGTCATGTGCGTCGCGACCAGACCCAGCCCCTGCGCCGCTGCCCCGCAGACTGCGGCCACGGTGTCGTCGGCCAATGACACAACGTC
>DAOVRD010000063.1 GCA_030628375.1 Planctomycetota bacterium | reverse complement strand
GGTGCCGAAGGCATCGCCTCGGCGGCAGAAGCGTTCACAGACAACGTTTGGTACGCATGGGGCGGTGATGTGGGCATCAAGCATCGGGGGCCCACGGTCCCCGGGCGGACTGCTCTGGCCATTCCCCTCGACACCCGCAGCAAGATTCGCAACTTCGCAGTTGAGGCCCGCCGCTTTTCTTCTCTGGACGAGCTGCTCACCTGGGGGATGGAGCAGATTGCCGACATCTTCCAGTGCGACTCAGTATCGATATACACCTTCGATCCCTCGCGCAAAGATCTGCTTTTGAGGGCGGCGATCGGTCCTGAAGTTGACAAACGCGTTGGGCTTCGCCAGCAGAAGGGCGAGGGGCTGGCGGGCTGGGTGAGCGAGGTGGGAGAGCCGCTGCTGGTCCATGACGTCCGCAAGGTGAAGGGACGCCACTACCGGGAGAGCGTCCGCTACTCCGAGTACGCCTGCATTCTCGCCCCTTTACGCCGAGAGGAGCTGATCTCCGGGGTGATCGCAGTCACCATGAAGCGCGACGGAAACGGCTTCGCGGCGGCCGATCTGGGAGCCCTGGCGACATTGGCCTACGACCTTTCGGGGGCCATGGTGCCGCTGATTATGGTCGAGGAACTGAACACGGTCAATCAGGAGTTGGTGGAGATTCTGCGGGCCTCGTCGAAGGAAGTGCGACGGTATGAGAGCGACCTCGAGGCCTACCGAATGCTCAATGAGAGCATCGTGGAAAGCATCCCGCTGGGGCTGATGGTATACGACCAGAACCTGGAAGTGACTTTCTGCAACACCCCCGCGCGTGAGTTGTTCGGTGAGGAGGCGTGTGCCAGTTGCGTTCGGCTTCCTGCGAGTGGCCTCGAGATTGACGAGTCGGTGTGGCGGCATAAGTTGAGCCGGGTCATCCAGGAGGGGCAGAACGTGCTACTGAGGCGTCTGCGCTACCGGGGCAATGGGAAGGACCGCCTGCTGGACGCCATGTGTTCGTCGCTGAAGAGCATCTCGGGAGAAACCGTCGGGGGGATCCTGACGGTGAAGGACGTGACCGAGGAAGTGAACATCACCGAGCGTTTGGTCACCAGTGAGCGATTGGCCTTGTTGGGGCGCCTGGCGTCGGAGGTGGCCCACCAACTCAATAATCCCCTCGATGGCATCTTGCGGTTCATCCGGCTGGCAATGCGGAAGATGTCCGAGCAGGACCCGTCGTTGAAGTACCTGCAGAGCAGCGAGAGAGGCCTGCTCCGGATGGGGCGGATCATCACGGCCTTGCTCAAGTACCCGCGCGACGGCGCCATGCAGACGGAGTACTCCCACCTTCACGAAATCGTCGCTGAGGCCATTCGGCTGTACGATCACCGGGCCCGGACCAGTGACGTGGATATACGTGTCGACGTGCCCACTGACATCCCCGTGCAGCACCCGGGCCAGTTGATGGAAGTCTTGGCCAACCTGATCAAGAACTCCCTGGACGCCATGCCTGAAGGCGGGGAACTGTCCATCCGGGGGAACAGCCTCGGCCATATGGTGGAGATCACCGTCGCCGACACCGGCCCGGGGATTCCTGAGGACATCCGAGAAAAGGTGTTCCACCCCTTCTTCAGCACCAAAGGTGAGGGGCAGGGGTGCGGCCTCGGTCTGTCCATTTGTCGGGACATACTCCAGCGGCACGGAGGGGAGATCTCCTTGGTACCTTCGGACCGTGGGGCCGTGTTCTTGCTCCGAGCACCACTCGATGAAAGGTTTGGGCAGTAGGAGTGCATCCCGCCCAGTTGCTGGTTGTCGATGACGACCCAATCGTTCTGGACAGCCTCAAAGAGCTCCTGAGCCTTGAGGGCTACAGCGTGTCCACTGCTGACTCTCTGAGTGGGGCTCGCGGGGAGCTCAAGCAGAGACAATTCCACACGGTTCTGTTGGATGTCAGGCTGCCGGACGGCAACGGTCTTGAGTTGGTGGAGGAGATTGGGGCCACAAGCGCAGCCGTGATTATGATGACGGCTTACGGGACCATTGAGGACGCGGTCCAGGCGGTGAAGATAGGCGCCCACAACTACCTGACCAAGCCCCTCAAAGACGAGGAGATCTTGCTCAATATCGAGCGGGGGCTGGAGCACCGCAGCCTGTTGAATGAGAACGCGCTCTTGCGGGAGCAACTTGAGCAGAACCTCCATCTGGAGAACTTCGTCTGCCAAGACCCGGCCATGCGTCGGGCGTTGGAACAGGTGCGCATTGTCGCCTCTACCGATACGACGGTGCTGATCACCGGGGAAAGCGGGACCGGCAAGACGGTGACCGTACGCGCCTTGCACGAAAACTCCAAACGGGCGGACAAGCCCTTCGTCGAAGTCAACTGCGGCTCGCTGCCGGAAACCCTTCTGGAGAGTGAACTCTTCGGCCACGTAAAAGGGGCCTTTACCGGTGCCGTGGAAAACAGGCGGGGCAAGTTCGAGGTGGCCGAAGGGGGAACCATCTTTTTGGACGAAATCTCGAACGCCTCACCGTCCCTGCAGATGAAGCTTCTGCGGGTTCTGGAAAGTTTTGAGTTCGAGCCGGTCGGTAGCACCAAGACCATTTCCCTTGACGTCCGGGTCGTGCTTGCCACCAACCAGGAGCTGTCTGAACTGGTCAGTAAAGGCCGATTCCGAGAGGACCTCTATTACCGGGTGAACGTCTTCAACATCCACTTGCCTCCTCTGCGAGAGAGACGAGGTGAGATCCCTTTGCTTACCCATCACTTCCTTGAGAAATACCGATCTCAGAACACCCGGGAGTTGCATGGTTTTACGCCGGAAGTCATGCGGGTCCTGACCGAGTTCGACTGGCCCGGCAACGTTCGCGAGTTGGAAAACGTCGTCCAGCGCGCCGTGGTACTGGCCCAGGGGGCGTTCATCACTCTGACGGACTTGCCGGTGGAGGTGGTCGGTGAACAGGTCATGCCCGAGCCGGAGGAAGGCAAGGAGATCTTGCCGCTGAAAAAGGCGCTGGGGCGATGGGAAAAGCAGATCATCATCGAAGCCTTGAGGGCAAACAACGGCCTGCGCAAGGAAACAGCCAAGGGCCTGGGTATCAACCGGACAACGCTCTATAACAAGATGCGCGAGTTCGGACTTTTGGACATGTAATCCGCCCTGTTCATACGCCTCAGGGACGGGTGGGGAGAGGCCCCGGTAGGAATAGGGCCTGGCGGAGTGGCTGCTCGCCGGTGCTCGGCGGTCAGCGTGAAAAGGGCGGTCCTTGCTGTCCCTGACTGCCATAGGGACATCTGAGAAACAAATTTTTCCTGCAGCCGGTTGCCCTAACCTGTGGTTTGCACACTTCACGCAGCCCACCGAAGTTGCCGAAATCTTCGCGGCCCGCAGCACCTCGGCGGAGCGCCTGTGCGCAGGGGAGCCATTCGTCGAGTGCGCCCCGAGGCGGGCACGCTGCAGTGGAGAGGCTGCCGACGAAGGAATCGGCAGTTGGTCGGGTCTGCGAGGTCGCGGGGACCTGGGAAGGTCACTCGGCGAGGTTGTACTTGGCGATCTTCTTGTAGAGAGTTGCTCGGCATATCTGGAGCAGTGTGGCAGCCTGCTGCTTGTTGCCGTTGGTCTTCTTCAGGACCCGCCGCAGATGCCCTCGTTCGAAATCTTGCCGGGCTCGCCTGAGAGTCTTCGGCCTCAGGACCCCTTCCAATAGATCATGGCTCTCGGCCAGAATGCGGAGGGGAAGGTGATGCGGCTGAATTTCCTCCCCCGGGCACATGACGACTGAATGTTCCACCGCGTTTCGCAGCTCGCGCACATTGCCCGGCCAATAGTAGCGCAGCAGGGCCTGCATCGCCTGCCGGGAGAATGCCGCGGTTTCTTTCCCGTGCTTTTCCGCCAGGATTCGAAGGAATTGCTCCGCCAGGATCGGCACGTCAGTGATTCGCTCACGCAGTGGTGGAAGAGCGACCGTAATCACCCTGAGGCGGTGGTACAGATCGCGGCGAAAGTGGCCGCGCCTTACCTCCTCAGCCAACGGTTGGTTGCTTGCGGTCATTATGCGCACGTCTACTTTAATCGTCACCGTACTGCCTATCCGCTCTATCACGCGATCTTCCACCACACGGAGGAACTTCATTTGCAGGGAGGGTGGAGCGTTGGAGATCCCATCCAGGAAGATGGTGCCGCCGCCGGCATGTTCAAATTTCCCAACGGCCTTTCCCGTCGAAGACGTGAAGGAACCACGCTCGTGCCCGAACAACTCGCTGTTGAGCAGGTTTTCGGGCAGTGCGCCGCAGTTCACTTCCACAAATGGCCCATCCCGTCTCGAAGATGCGCTGTGGATGAGTCCGGCCAGGAGTGTCTTGCCCGTGCCGCTTTCCCCCTCCATGAGAATGGTGGCCTGGGACTGAGCAGCAGCAGCCGCCGCACGCAGAACCTGTTGAATCCGATAGTGACTACCCAGGAAACCGCGAAGCGGTCCGGGGGTCTCGTCCTCCTCAACTGCCAACGCGGACGCACCGGCTTGCTGGGGCACACGACGGGCAGCCGCTTCCACCACGGCCGTCGGCACACGGGCGTGGATCTGGGTTTTGGGGAGGTAATAGGCGGCGCCCATCTTGACGAACCGTACCGCATCGGCGATGTTGGCGCGGTCGGACAGGACGATAACGGGCGTGGTCAACTGCAGGTTGCTGATGTGTCCGAGCAGAGAGAAGCCAACGTCGTGACAGAAGGCAGCGTCCGCCACCACGCACTCGAACGGCCTGGTGCGAAGCAGCTCCAGGGCGGCCGATACCGAACGGGCAGCCACCACCCCATATCCGTGGGATTTGAGAACATCCTCCAACAGGTCAAGCATTCCGCTGTCCGAGTCGACCGTCAGGACCGTTCCCTGGCGCATGGAGCAGTTCCCGATCAAGGACCAGCAGCCATAAGACTGCAAGAAGAGTAGATGCTGACTGCCCTCCATCCCGAGCAAACACCGTGCCACCTGGTGCGCACAAAGCGCCCCGGCGCTGCCCCTGCCAAGTCAGGCTTCGCCTTCTGGCCGCAAGCGAAGGGGACAAAAGGAGGAGAGAGGTACATCTGAGGCACTGGTGTTAGACGTTGGCTTCCCCACCCTGTCACCTTTCTGCCGAGGTGGAAGTGCACCTCATCACTCACCAAAGCGTCTACGAAAATGGGCGCTGGGTATGGCAAACGAAGAGGAAAAGCATCAATCAGCATGAGCGGAGGGCCCGGACCACGCCGGCCTGGAAAACCATGTGGACATTCCGGTGGTGGGCCGACGTATGCAGGACCGCACCAGATCCTCTCTTCGAGAACTCCTACACACCCTCATCCGCCTCCTCACCAGGCGGGCAAGGAAAAACGAGCGATGGCTCAAGGAGCAGGCGGTCTTGACTCTGGCCCTGGGCCCGGTATAATTCTGCAGGTTACACCGCGTTCGTCGGGACAATGGGATGGATGAGCCACGCGAGGCTTCCGCTGCGAACAGCGACGGCGTAGATGACTCGGCATGGCAGGCTGCTCAGGTCGTCGAGGTACGTCCGGCCCTGAGCCTTGCTGAGCTTCAGCAGGCATATTCGCTGGTCCACAGCAAATACGTTGAGCGGGGCTACAGCGCGCCTGAGTCGGCCGGCATCCGGGTCAGCAAGTACAATATCCTGCCTGAGTCATTGAGCGTAGTGGGTGTGCTGCGGGGGGAAGTCGTCGCCACGGTGACGCTGGTACCCGACTCGCCTCTGGGACTTCCCATGGAATCCATATACGCCCAGGAGATCGCCGGCTTGCGCGCGGCCGGCCGCAGGCCGGCCGAGGTCTCGATGTTGGCTGACCGACGTAGTTTCGGTGCACGCGCCCTGCCCATGCTCCTGCGCATGATGAAAGTGCTCTTCGATTACGCCCGGAACGTATTGAAGTGCACTGATCTGTGCATCACTGTTCACCCCCACCATGAGCGATTCTACGCCCGGTACCTGCTCTTCGAACAGATGGGGGAGATGAGGGACTACCCCTTTGTCCAGGACAATCCTGCCGTGGCGGAAAGGCTGAACTTGGAAGGGATTGAGCAACGGTGCCAGCAGCATCCCCGGCTACTGAAGGTCTTTTTCGGTTCCACCACGCCGCCAGAGCTATTCGCGAACCGGTACACCTTCACCGGTGACGATATCCGACTGCTGTTTGTCGAAAGTGTACCGGTGCTGCCGTCGCTCGGCTCCCAGGAGGTGGGGTACCTACAGAGCCAGTACCCCAAGTGCGACTTTCAGGAAATGATCCGAACGGCCTCCTGACCTGCCCGGCACGTCCCTCAGACGGGTGGGCGAGAGGCCCGTTGCCGCTTTGCCTCCAGAATGATCAGGTGTCGGCGGGCATGTTCTTTGCCAGGCAGGTTCTCAGGAGTGGTAGTTTCTCTTCCATGGCCTCTTCACCTTTCCGGATGGTCAGCTGGGCCTGGGAAAAGTCCGAACGCCTGACGTCCCGCAAATCGGGCTGAGCCACGACATCAGCCCAGATGCGTCCCCGGCGCACCGCCCAGTAGACAAAGATGGTGTTGCTCTGCAAGGCGTACTGAATAATGTTCCGGGGCGCTGTCGACGGGGCCGGTTTGGCGTGGAGGTCCACGGCGACGACCACATCGGCCCCCATGTCTCGGACCAGCCGCGCGGGCACGTTGTTGGCCAGGAAGCCGTCCACCAAGAGACGGTCGCCGATTCTGACGGGCAGGCTGATCACCGGTCGAGCACAGCCGGCTCGCACCGCTTCAACGAGGTCCCCAGTTTCAAAAACGATGTCCGGTTCGGTCACCAGCCCCTTGCGCTCGAAGGCAGGGCCTCCCTCGAAGACCACCATCTCGCCCGTCACCAGGTCTGTGGTGACAACCCGCAGCGGGATCTGCAAGTCCTCGAAACGGGTCACCGGCATAACCTTTCGCAGGAAGGTGCCGAGAGGCTCGTTGTTCGTCAAGGCCAGACGGGGAAAGATCGCCTTCTGGAGCGATTTCCAGCTCAACCTTTCTGCCAGCCTTCTCATCTCGGGCACGGACACTCCACTGGCATAGGCAGCGGCCACCATCGCCCCGGCACTGGTACCCGCAATATAGTCCGGCCTGAGCCCCTCCCGTTCAAGCACGGCGATGACCCCGATGTGGGCAACTCCGAAATGGGAGCCCCCGCCAAGAGCAAGACCAATTGAAGGCCTGTTCGTCATAGCCGCGCTTGCCTCCGGCACCGCTGCCGTATACACGTCACTCGGTTCACGGCCCGAGATACCGGAACCGGAGAACCAGAATACACACCCGCAGCCGACCCGGTCAAGAGCAAACGCCTCGAGGTGGCCCTCCCCACCACTCGGCCACGCCCATCAGACATTTAGTCCACCTTCCGATGGCCCCCTGGCGGGGACAGAGAATCACTCACCACAGTTCGCTCGGTCGGCGGGAAGGGACGGTTCCCGCCAGGCTGATGCGCCGTCAGCCGCCAGGAGATCGCCGTCGGGGCTTCACTGGTGCTCCTGCTTGTCTCTTTGGCAATACAAACATCAGTAAGGCAGTATCCGGTCGGACGTTCACTTCTTTGGACACAAGGGTCGGCAATAGCCGCCTTTTCGCGGAACACTATCACCCCCGAGGGGGCCATGCGTTGCGCATCTTAGACACCTGTATGACCGCGGAGTTGGAACGGAGGAGTACTTCGTTCGTAACCCCCTGTCGCAGTCCGACTTATGGGAGTCTCCAGGCTGCAACGAGCAAGTGGCACCGGCTTTGCTGCATAGGACTTTGTCTCAGTTTCCCCTTGCTTTGGCTATGCGGTTGGAGGAGCAAGTGTGAACAGGTCATTGGCTGCGGTCCTTTTCTTGGCAGTAATTCTGGCGGGATGCGGCTCACAGATACAGATAGAGCAGGTCAATCGCGAGTTGAACGAACTCGCCCGCTTGGCCAAGCGCCGGCCCAACGCCACGTACGTGGTCGACCCGCCCGACCAACTAACCATTGAGTTCCCGCATAACCCGGATCTGGACCGACAGGTAACCGTCCGCCAGGACGGCGTGGTCACGCTCAGCATCCTGGGTGACGTCGAGGTCGCCGGCATGACCACCGACGAAATCACGGCCAGGCTCAAGGAAGAATACAGCCGCTACTACCACGAGATCGAGCCGCTGGTCACCGTGTCTGCCTTCAACAGCAAGAAGATCTTCATCTACGGGGAGGTGGGAACGACGGGTGCTATCCCCTACACGGGCGAGCAGACGGTGGCCGATGTGATCGGCCTGGTGGGTGGTGTGAATCGGCAGGCCCAGCCCAAAAAGGTGCTGGTGATTCGCGGCGACCCAACGGACCCCGATATCTACAGGATCAATCTGAACAAGTTGATCTTCGAAGGTGACGCGCAACAGAACATCTTCTTGGCTGAGAATGACGTGATCTGGGTGCCACCGAACCGCTTCGTCAGGGTCGGCTACGCCCTGGATACCCTACTGTTCCCGGTGAGCCGAATCTCCGCTGCAATCGGAGCGGGGCTCTTCTTCACTCAGGCCGGAGGGAACGGGAACGGGGGCGACTGAGTGTGCGAGGCCCGGGCCGATTAGGCCGAAGGAAGCCTGAGGAGAGAAACGTCCTGTGTACCGGAAATACTTCGGGTTCGAGCGGCTGCCCTTCAGTTTGTCGCCGGACCCCGCCTTCTACTTTGCTTCTGAAAAGCATCAGGAAGGGCTGGCCAGCCTCTTCTACGTGATTCGTGAGCGGAAAGGCTTCGCCCTGGTCACCGGAGAGGTGGGGGCGGGGAAGACGCTGCTTTGTCGGGCGGCTCTGAGAGAACTGGGACCTGACGTCCACTCCGCCTACGTCACCACCACCGCTCTTTCGGCCCTGGAACTGGTGCAGGCCATCTGCGGGGAGTTCGACATCCCCAACCGCGGACGGAGCAAGTGGGAGATGCTCGAGGACTTCGGAACGTTCGTCGCCGAGCAGGCAGCCAAGGGCGGAAACGTGGTCATCATCATTGACGAGGCCCAGAACCTACCTCTGGAGGCCCTGGAAGAGGTGCGGATGCTCAGCAATTTCGAGAGTGACGCGGAGAAATTCGTCCAGGTCCTTCTCGTGGGGCAGCCCGAACTTCGAAAGCGCGCCAAGCGGCCGGAAATGCAGCAACTCATGCAGCGGTTCGCCGTCAAGTTTCACCTGGACCCCTTGGATCGTCAGGAAACGGCGAGGTACATACAACACCGCCTGAGACTGGCTGGGGGAAACGGTCTCGCCGAAGATCTCTTCACCGACGAGACCATCAACAGGATCTTCGTCTACACCCGTGGCATTCCCCGACTCATCAACCTGTTGTGCGACAAGGCCCTGCTCTCCTGCTACGTGGATGACTGCCGAACGGTCACGCCGGCCATCATCGATGATGTCATCAGGGAACTGGACGCCTACCTCGTGGGTGTGGAACCGGCGACTTCCGCTGACCCGCGCACCGTTGGGCCCGGCCCAGCCGTTGAACAGCCATCTCCACACGTGGTCGGCGCCCACGCCGGCGAACCGGACCGGTATGCCTCAGAGGGAACTCTCCCCGGTGCAGGTGGAGCCGAGGCCCTGAAACTCGCTGATGGCGAGCCGCTGCGCCGGGTCGTAACCCGGCCAGCGGACCCGCCCACAGATGGACAGACCCGTGGTCCCTTGGACCAGGAGTCCCTTCCGAAGGCAGCGGCCGGATGTCAGCAGGCAGAGCCTTCGGTCATCCTAGGCGTCGCTGATACCAACGACCTGGAGCCGCACGACGGAGCGGCGCCGGATGCTGCCCTCACTACCGACACGCTTTCCCGCGACCCGGGGAGTTCCCAGCCATCGGCGGGGAAAGACCATGGGCTGCGGGGGCAAGAGCAGCAAGTTCCTGCCGAGGGAGCCCGTTTTGAAGCAGGGACGTCTGCCCGAGTACGCCCGGGGATGATCGCCAGGCCTGAGCGGGGTAAAGAATCTCCCGCAGGCGAGCAGACCACCATCGGTCGATCCGCTGGTAATGGCCTGGTGGCACCGCCCGAGACGGTGTCCCGCGAGCACGCAGGACTCGCTGTCCGGACCGATGGCTATGCCCTTCTGGATCTGGCACGTACCGACGGCACCGGCGCAAACGGCCGGCGAATCAAGATGCATTTGGCCTTGGGGCGTTGGCCGGGCGCCCGTGAACTGGTGTGGGTGGCTTGCGATACGTGGGGTGGGTGGCCGCAGGAGCGGGCCACGTTCTGGGCGGGCGAAGTTACCTGCCGGCTCTGCCGTCGGACCAAGGCATTCAAGGCAGCGGCCAGCGAGGAGGTCGCTGAATGCTGGAGCGCAACAGGCCGACACGGCGCGTTGACCCTGGGGGAGGTCGGAAGAGAATGCTTCTGAATGATCTTTGTCTGGCTCAAGTAAGCGGCGGCGGCGCGGAAGCACCGACGGGCTCAGCGTCTACATCCTTCAGTTCGCTGCTTCCTGCCGTGCGGCCAACTCTCTCTGAGGAGTATCGAACATGAACGACAACGTGAATGAGGAAAAGACAACTGCGACTTCACAAACGTTACGTGACTACCTCAGTATCGCCTTCCGGCGCAAGAGGTCTTTCGTCATCCCCCTTGTGATCGGTGTGGTCGTGACTACGTTCGCAGTGCTGATGATGAAACCGGCTTATACCGCCGAAGCGCTCGTCAGGCGGCGCGATTATGGTGTCATCCGCGGGGCTGGTAATGTAGCCCTGACCGTGCAAACCCAGGCCACTTCCGCAATGATCCAGACCGAAATCATGATGCGCGACATGCTGAAACCCGTCGCCAGGAGGCTGTGGCCGGAGGAGACCAAAGACATTCTCCCCGGGGAGGAAGATGCCAGTCTGGTAATAGACCAACTGCTGCAGCGGTTGAGAGAAAACGTCGAGATCCGCACCAGTAGGCAGGGCCCCGGCGTGGACTACGTGATCATCGCGGCGAAATCCGGAGAGGATCCCAGATGGTGTGCCGATGCCGCCAACATCCTGGCGCGTACCTACGAAGGCCGTTTCCAGACCTTTGACGAAAGCACAATCGAGAGTGAGTTGCGGTTCCTGGAGGAGCAAGTACGCAAATACCGGCAGCGGCTCCAGGAGGTGCAAGGCCAACTCGCCCGTTTCGAGAAAGAACACATCGAGACCTTGCCCCAACAAAGGGGAACCCTGCGTGGACTGGTCCTTGGCCTTCGAACGCAAGCGACCAACTCTGAAGTTAGTCTTGGGGCGGCCAAGGAGGAGGTTGAACATCTGGAAGGCCGTCTGGAAACGGTGCCCCAGACCGTGGTCGCCGAGCGGGTGACCAAGGCCAATCCAGAGGTGCAGCGTTTGCAGGAGGGCCTTGACGCGCTGGAGGCGGGTCTCGCTCAACTCCTGGTCCGGATGACCGAAGAACACCCCACCATCAAGGGCCTTCGCAGTCAGATCGAAGCCAAGAAAGAGAAGCTATCACAGTTGCCGGCAACGGTGATCGACAGTGAGATGGAAGCGTTGAACCCCGAGTACCTTGCCTGTAAGGCAGACCTTGAGGCTGCTCACCTCCGCGTGAAGCAACTCGAGAGCACCAGGGCCAGGTTGGAAGGCGCAATCGAAGCCCACAAGAAAAGGGCTGAGGCCATGTTGGCCCTCGAACAGGAGCACGAGAGCCTACTCCAGGAAGAGGCGGAGTGGCAGGATCAGTACCAGGTATTGTCGAGACAGTTAGAGGCGGCACGGACCCGCCTCGAACAGGTTAACCCGGCGCTCCCGGGCGCGACTCAGAGATTCGGAACCGAAGTGAAGGTATTGCAGGAAGCTGTTGTGCCGATTAGACGCCAAAGGCGTCCGCAGATAATGCTGCTCTTCGTGGGTCTTGCTGCGTCTATCTTTCTGGGCATCGGCCTGGTGTCCGCAGCTGAGTTTCTGGACAACTCGTTCCGGAGCTTCGACGACGCGTCGGCAGCTTTGCCCATACCGGTCCTCGGGGTTCTTCCGGTCATCGAAACCGAGCAGGACGAACAGAGGAGCGCTTCCCGGAAACGTTCGAGGCGGCTACTGCTCGTGGCAACGCTCGTCATTGCAGGATCGCTCGTTCTTGTATTGTATTTGTACCTGACAGGAGCGGTCGGCCCAGAAACTACTGCAGACCTGGGGAGGATCCTACGGCAGAAACTCGGTGGCCTTTTCGACTGACTCTCCGGCCCTTGACCTTGGTCGATTCACAGTCAAGCGTAACCCGCATTCGCAGAGAAGGATGTTAGAATGGGAAAACTGAGCCGGGCTCTACAAAAAGCAGCAGACGAACGGAAACACACACAACCCCTTGCGCGACCACAGCCGACGCAAACGGCGCGCCAGCCCTTGCCGTTCGCCATTGTGCCGCAGTCGCAGGAAAACGGTCGCACCCCTGACCCACACCTGGTGTGTCTCACTGGGGAATGCCCTGAGGCAGCAGAACAGGTTCGTTCGCTAACGACGAAGCTCCTGGCTGTCTCGGCCCAGAGCCCGCCCCAAGTAATTGCCATCACCAGCGCGACCAGAGTGGAGGGGAAAAGTATCGTGGCCGCGAATCTCGCCGTCGCCTTGGCCGAAATGGATGGCAGTCGTATCCTCCTCATCGATGGTGACCTCAACGGGCCCGCACAGCACGATGTCTTCGCCATCGAGCGTGAGCGAGTGCTGAATGATGTTTTCTCTGACCAACTCGACCTCCCGGGCAGCATCTACGCGACGGCTGCCGAGAACGTGCACCTGATGCCGGCGAGAAGTTCCGCTAAGGACGAAGTGACCTCCATCTCGCAAGAACGGTGCAAACAGCTCATCGAAAAGGTGCGTCGCCTCTACGATTTCGTCATTATCGATACTGCTCCGATCATGGCCTCAGCGGTAACGGGCATGCTGGCCGGAGCGGCCGACGGGACGCTCATTGTCATTCGAATGAATAAGACATCCCGTCACACGGTCAGACGGGCCTTAGAAGAGCTGAACAGAACGGGCGCCCAGGTGCTTGGTTGCATTCTAACCTTCTCCAAACACTTTATTCCTGACGCCCTTTATCGGTTCGTGGGTACAACGACGGACCTCTACTACCGTGGATACGGAAAGCGCCGATAAGTCTAACCCCAACGGTTGTTCGGCTGTCGGTGGGCTCGCCCATGGCTTATTTCTTTCTCCTGGTCTATGTGCTGGTTCTGATGATCCGGCCGCAGGAATGGATACCTTCCCTGCAGGGCCAGATCCTGGGCTTCGGCATCCTCGATTTCGTGGTCGCGGCCATCCTCGTCACCTGGGTGGCAAGCCTTCGCGGCCGCAAGGTCACCTGGAAGGAACCACCGCAAAACTTGCTCATGCTCGGCCTCTTCTTCGCCGCGCTCATGTCGCACGTGCGACATACCTTCCTTGCCGCATTTATCCAGACCTTTGCCGATTTCGGCAAGATCGTGCTGCTCTACTTCTTCATCGTCACGCTCGTTAACACACCGAAGAGAATCAAGCGTTTCATCGGCTGCGTGGTTATTGGAACACTCTTGATGGCGGCCCACGGCATCGTTCAAGCCCACTGGGGGTACGGCCTTGGTGGCCAACTCCCCAGAACCATCCACGGCGTCACCCGGATCAGGTCCTTCGGTTTCTTCAATGATCCCAACGACCTGGCTTTGATCCTGGTGGCGATGATGCCGTTCTTGATGACGACTGTCGTTTCGCGGTTCCAGAACATGGGCAAACGTGCCCTGTCGGCCTTAGCGCTCATTCCCGTCCTGTATGCGGTCTATCTTACGAACTCCCGAGGCGGCTGGCTTTCCTTGGGCGCCATGGGCTTAGCGTTCCTCTACTTGAATTTCAGCAAGAAACTCGCCGTAGTCTTGGCCGTCATCATGTTCGCGGCGCTGGTCGCTATGGGGCCCTCGCGGATGGCAACGTTGGGCCAGGACCTGGGCAGGTCAGGCCGCCAACGGATGGTGGCCTGGGGTGATGGCAACCATATGCTAAAAAGTAACCCCATCTTCGGCGTGGGCAAAGGTCGTTTCACCGAGTTCTCCGACGAAAGCCGCGTCGCTCACAACTCCTTCGTGCATACCTATGCGGAACTGGGGCTCCTTGGCTATTTCTTCTGGCTGGGTCTCGTGCTTTCGTGCATGAAGGACACCTACGTACTCAGCCGACTCGAGTCTCAGGACCGGGACGCGCTGGAGATACGCGCCCTGGCCCGCGCGACCCTAGCGGGGCTGGTGGGCTTCATGGCCGCGTCCTTTTTCCTGAGTAGGGGGTACGTTCTTGCCCTCTACTTGTTCTTCGGTATCGCTGCTGCTCTGCGGGTGCTCGGTAACCAGCATGCCGGGAAGATTCCTTCCTCGTTTTCCTTTCGGCGCGACACCCGCAAGCTCGTTCTTGCCGAACTCGCCAGCATCCCCGCTCTATGGTTGTTCATAAGGACGATGGGCTGATGACGGCCTTAGAGGGTAAACGCAGATGCTCATTGCACTGCGATTGGGAGGCGTCATGAGCGTCGAGGATAACCTGAGACCCACGGCTTCGGTCGGCAAGGGGTTCCTCACCTGGGTGGCTATTGTTGCCTACATGGGAATGCTTCTTGCGGCTTCGCTGACGCCGTCAGTTGCGTTCTCGGGTGACGCCCGGGACGCGACCGCTCGGTGGGCATACAACGCTGCGCACATACCGGCGTATGCGCTGCTGGCCCTCCTTTGGTGCTCAGCGCTGCGGCACAGGCGGAGTGCCTACGTTGGCTATCTGTCTGTGTACCTGACAGCGCTGTCCGTAGCTGTGGGGTTCGGGGTCGCGGCGGAGATCGCCCAGACCTACGTACCCGGACGCACAGCGTCTTTTCTCGACGGTTGCCTGAACGGCGTCGGCGCACTGGTCGGGGTCGCAGTCGCGGCGGCCCTTGTCCTGAAGCGCGGCCACCTAAGGACGCCGGGTGAG
>DAOVRD010000355.1 GCA_030628375.1 Planctomycetota bacterium | reverse complement strand
GAAAGCTTACGTTACTGCTCTGAGGAATCCGGCCCAATTGGTCGGCCAACTCGGATAGGACCTCCCGGCTTCCGGCGGCGATGCCACATGTCCCCATGTGAACCGTTATCTGCATCTTCTTTGGGCCGGCGCGCAGGTCCACTTCAGGTTTGACCTGTTCCCTCAACTTTGCCAGATCCTCCCGGCTTGTGATCTTCTTGCCCATGCCTGTTCTCCATTCTGTCTAAGGTCAGCTCTGCGCCGCATACCGACTCAGGATCTCTGGGATCTTGGCGGGCTTGACCCGCTGATACACTTCGTCGTCGATGGTGAGCGTGGGCGCCAGACCGCATGCACCGAAGCAGCGGGCGATCTCCAAAGAGAACATCCGATCCGGCGTCGTCTCGCCCACGTCGATGCCCAGCTTCTTCTTGAGGGTATCCAGCAGCCTTTTGCCTCCGCGGACATAGCAGGCCGTGCCAAGACAGACTCGAATCAGGTGCTCGCCTCGGGGCACCGTTGAGAAGAAGGAGTAGAAGCCGACGACGCCTGCGACCTCGCTGTACGGTTTGCTCAACCCCAGGCTGATGCGCTTCAGGGCGCATTCGGGCAGGTATCCGAAAATGCCCTGCGTGATCTGCAGCACTGGGATCAACGCGCCCGGCTTGTCGCGATACTGCTCCAGCACTTCGTCGAGCCTTCTGAGAAGCTCTTCCTCCGAGACGTCATCACCACACGTGAGGCTTTCTGTCTCACAGCTCATTCGCTCCTCCTGATCTGCGGGCAGGGGCGTTACAGTTCGGCCTCGACGGTTCCGAGACGAGCCTTTATTGTTTCTGAAACCTGCCGCGCAATCGCCAATCCACCGCGCTTCGCGATCGGAAGTTCTTTCACGATCTCGGAGATCCGAACAATGCATTCGCGGCGCTCAACACGGAACAGACAGCAAAGGTCAACGTCCTGATCGGTGCAGGCTACCGATGAGACCGTCGCGGCAATGTCCCCCAGGGGAATCCTGTCAACGTGACTCAACTGCATCGTCGCTTCGACGGCCAGTCCGCCGAACTCTGACCGACGGAGCACGAGCTGCCCGCCGGCCTGCTCAACCGAACTGCGAAAGAGGCTCAGGCCGAGGCCCGTCCGTTTGCCGCTCTTGGTCGTATAGAAGGGGTCCAGCGCGGCGACGGGCGCAACGCTCAACCCCGACCCGTTGTCCTCCACGACGATTCTGAGCAGATCTTTCTTCGGATTCTCGACGACTGTCACAAGCACGAACGACGCACCCGCACGGACCGAGTTCTCAACTAAGTCCAGGATGTGGAGGGAAAGCTCACGCATGCCGGCCTCTCAATCCCAGTTCATAGAGCCGTCCGACAATGTTGAAGGTTGACTCCTCCGACGCATACAGCCATATGCCCTCTTCTGCGGCCTTCCTGCGCACGACCTCATCGGGGATGGCGCCCGAAGCGAAAACAACTGCCGCCACTGATGCGTTCACTGAAACGGCAATCACATTCATGTGCACAAGAGTGGTCACCAGCACACTGCCGCTCGGGGCGTTTGTAAGCACCTCGCTGAGCAGGTCTGAAGCGTGGCCGCTGACCAGTTCGACAGACGCATCACCGGGGACTTCCGGCGTCAGCTCCCGAAGATTCAGTTCGTGTGCGATCTCTTTCAGCTTCATCGTTTGATAGGCCGCCGAACACTTCGCGTGCCGGTCTACTGAGCAACGCACGTGCCGTGGCGGGGGCACAACGGCAGGGATGGCGTAAGCTCTTGCGAGGCGTCACCTTGTGGACGGTGAGGGATTTGCGCCCCGGGTCGGTGGGGCCGGGAGTGGTTTGCACGTAGGCGGGGCAGAAAAAGGCCTTGCTACATAACGGCAGGGCAGGCACGAGGTTGCGTCAAATGTGCACTGATCTCCCATGTGGGATTGATGCATGCCCCGTGCTCAGGCTCGGAAGTCCTTCTTCTCAAGCCCGTATTTCCTCATTCGTTCATAGAGGGCGCGTCGCGAGATGCCGAGGGCCTGGGCAGTTACCGTGATCTCGCCGTTGTTCTGCCGGAGGGCACCCTCGATGACTGTCCTCTCCGTGCGCTCCATCTCGTCGCGCAGGTGGCCGGATGTGGCGGGCAGGGAGAGCAGACGAGGCCCCGCAAGGCCCTCGTCGGGCACAAAAGGTCCGGCGATGCCGGCATGGGCTGCGATGACCATGCGTTCGACACTGTTTCTCAACTCTCGGATATTTCCAGGCCAGCAATGGCGGAACATGCTTGCAAGGTCCTTCTCTGTGACCTCCGGCACGGGAACCCCGTTTCGGGCTGCGGCATGTTTGAAGAAGTGTGAGACCAGCAGGCCGAGGTCCTCCCGGCGCTCTCGCAAGGGGGGCACCTCAATGGTCAGCACGGCGATGCGATGGTAGAAATCAGCCCGCATACGCCCTTGCTGCACCATTTCCCGAAGGTCTGCCTTAGTGGCGGCCATGAGGCGCACGTCCACCTGTTGCGGCTGGTCGCCTCCCATTGGCTGAACCAGGCCGTCTTCGACCACACGCAGAAGCCGCACTTGTGCGTACTCGGGGATGCTTTCGATTTCGTCGAGAAGAAGAGTGCCGCCCGAAGCTGTTACAAGCTTGCCGGCCCGTTCGGACTCGGCCCCCGTGAATGCGCCCCGGATGTGGCCGAACAGCTCGCTTTCGAGCGTGCTCTCGGGCAGCGCGCCGGCATTGAGCGGCACGAATGGTCCGTCGGCGCGCCGGCTCTGGATGTGAATGGCACGGGCGACAAGCTCCTTGCCGACTCCGGTCTCGCCGGTAATGATCACGGGTGCGTCGGAGCGGGCCAACACTTCGATCTGCTCGTACATGTCCTGCACAATCCGGCTTCGGCCTACCATGCCGAACCGGCCGTCCTCCTCGGGAGAAAGGACCTCGAGGCGGTGACGCAACTCCTTGGCCTCCCTGCGCAACGCCGTTGTCTCCGTGGCCCGTTTCACGCAGGCAACCAACACGTCGGGCTCGAAGGGCTTCTCCACAAAGTCGTAGGCGCCCGCTTTCAGGCAGCGGACGGCCATAGTCACATCGCCATGTCCCGTGATGATAATGACCGGCGGCAGAAGGCCTCGCCGCATCACCTCGGCCAGGAGCCCTTCCCCGTCCATTCCGGGCATCTTCACGTCGGTGATGATACACTCGGCATCGGGGAGCCCTGGCCACACCAGCGCCGCCTCGGCGGAGGAGAAGGCCTGCACGGCGTACGAGCGCAGGCGCAACATCTGCGCGACTGACACGCGCGCCGCCTCGTCATCGTCAACAACGACAACGACTCCCTTGACCTGTTCATCCGTCTCGCGCATCGGAATGCAATGCCCTCTGTGCATCAGCGTTTTCCGGCAGCGGCATCCGTATCGTGAACCGCGCGCCTTTACCCGGCTCACCGTGGGCCTCAATCGTGCCCCCATGCTCCTTGATGATTCTCCGGGAGATCGTTAAACCCAAGCCAGTGCCCTGCCCCCGCTCCTTGGTGCTGTAGAACGCGGCGAAGAGCGCCGCCGCTTCATCCGCAGGGAACCCTCTGCCAGTGTCCTCGACCTCGCTGACGACGCTGTCTCCAGTTGCATACGTCCGCACCGTCAGCTGCCGGGTCTCCGCCTCCTCCATGGCCTGTCTGGCGTTGGTCAGAAGGTTCAGGAACACCTGCTCGAGCCGGGCTCTGTCCCCCATGACTCGAGGCAAATCCTCCGCCAGTTCAAGGATGACCTTCACTGCGGCGAGTCGTGCCTGAGGCCTGAGGAATTCGACACTCTCAGCGATGATGTCGTTCAACTGCAAGGGCACGAGGCAGGGCTCGGACTTTCGCGTCATATCACGCATCTGATTGACGATCCTCGATGCGCGCTGCACTTGCTCGGCGATCCACTCCAGGTTGCTTCTCACCTGCTCAGTGTCGCCG
>DAOVRD010000398.1 GCA_030628375.1 Planctomycetota bacterium | reverse complement strand
GCGTCCCGTCCGGGCTGTACTGCAACAGCTTCTCATCCAGGAACGTAACGCCGAAGCCGGCCGGCTTCTCGGGGTCTTTTTCGAAGAAGATCATGCTCTTCGCGTCCAGCCTCTCGTGCAGCCCCAGCTTCTTCACCACCTCGTAGACCATCCTGATGGCCACCGAATCCTCGCCCGGAATGACGCCGTCCACCATTTCCTTGAACGGCGAGCGCTGGGCGTACTCAGGATGCCTGGCCACGAATTTCCGCACCCGCTCGAAGGCCTCCAGGATCGTCTCGTTACGTTCCAGGAAGGCCAGGTCAAAGATGTCCTCGGCCTTGAGACGATAGGAGTTGCGGAACAGACGGTTATCCAGGAAGTCGAACCGTGAGGTGTCCTTGGGCTGCACGGGTCGGTGAGTGCCGCCCGGCCGCATCACGCGGGGCGTGATCACAATGATGACCTCGCGTTTTTCCCACTCGCTCTTCCTGTTCTGGAAAAGCCATCCCAGCAGGGGAATGCGCGACAATATGGGGACGCGGTCCGTGCTATGGCTCTTGCGATTGCGTATCAGGCCGCCGATGATGAAGGGCGTGTTGTCGCGCACGCGAGCCACCGTCTCGACGATACGCCGGTCAATGAAAGGCGCGATTTTCGTGCCCACCATGGGCCCGCTCGGCACCACGATCCAGTCGACATCCGTCATCTCGCTGACTTCTGCAATGATCTGCATCGCTATGGTGGTATCGTCCTCGCTCACGCGCGGCTTGATGTTGAGAACGATGCCCACGTCCTCGAACCGGACCTTTACTTTCGCGAAGTTCGCCGTGATGGTCTGGTCCAGTATCGGCGTCTTCCGCCCCACCCGTATCATGGCGTTCTGGTTGTTCAGCACAAGTATGGACGGGCGCGAGAGGATCTCCGCGCTTCCCTCCGCCAGGGAGAACTGGAGGGTGGCCGTCAGCTTCGCCATGAACTCCTCGGGGTTCTCAGTGGAATAGAAGAACTTCAAGATCGATTGGCCTTCTCCTTCCGCCTTGAACGTGGAAAACTGCCGTTGAGTCGTCCTGTAACCCCACTCCACCCCCATCTCCCTTAAGGTGTCCTCGGTCAGCTCGATCACCATGGCCTCGATGAGCACCTGGCGTTCCGGAACGTCTATCGTCCCTGCCAGCAGGTCCCTGAGCCTGGCCACCTCCTCGCTCTGGCTGCTGTGGTAGAGAATCATCAGGCGGTCCTCAGGGGCCGACAAGGTCTGGCCGTCCAATTGCGTCTCGGAGGCCCCCTTCCCGCCGACAATGCTCTTTGGCGCCTTGGCGGGCACCTCGAATATCGCCGGCAGTTGGTCAATCTTAACCTGCGGGCCGGGCGCCTTCGTGTTATAGCCGAGCTGGCCGAGCAGTTGCATGCAGCTCTGCATGTCAATGCAGCCAAGCTGGTAGACCTCGTGCGACAGATCGCGGATGGAGAGGGCGCGCGGAGCTTTCTTCGCGTTATCGGCCGCCTGTTCGGCCGCGGCGGCCACGGCCTGGACGTCGGGGTTGGGCCGGGTTGCCTCCCCGAGGACGACGGCGCCCCACAGGTAGATGCGCGGGGCCTGGGTGGCGTAGCTCTTCAGCCCGACGATGAGCACGCGCTCGCCGCCGCGCTCGCCGCCCTCTTCCTTGCGCACCAGATATGCAGAGGCGGTCAAACCGGCGGTCTTCTCGGGCGCCACCCTGTCCGCCTTCTCGTAGTTGAGACTGACCAGGCAGTGGTGAACGGCCATATCGTAGACGTCCCGACAGGCCGGTTCCGACAGTTCAGCCAGCGGGACGTCACGCCCATAGTCGGTCGGCTCCGACGCGCGCTGTGGCTCTGCGGCGGCAGGCGGTGAGGTCTCCTCCTGTCCGCTGGCTACCGTTGCCCCCAGCAGTAACAACAGACCAAGCAACCATACCATTGTGCCGGTTCGAACCGCCCTCATCTCCCCCTGTGCCTCCTTCGCTGTCGCACCGTATAGATGCGCGGCGAGACGGGCGTGTCCGGCCAGGTGAACTGGCCGCCGCAGGCCTCTCACAGGAGTCCCGCCCGTCTGTGCATCGTTGGCAAACGCCGCCTCTACTTGAGCTCTTTCTTGGAACTCACAATCTTGCTTATCAGGCCGTACTCCACGGCCTCCGGAGCATTCATCCAGTAGTTGCGGCGGGTATCTTCTTCCACACGTTCGACAGGCTGGCCGGTTTCCTCGGCGAGCAGGACGTTTATCTTCTCGCGCATTTTCAGGATCTGATGGGCCTCGATCTCCACGTCTGCCGTAGAGCCTCGCACACCCGTCGAAGGCTGGTGTATGAGAAACCGTGCATTGGGCAGGCTCAGCCGGTCCTTCTTCGGGGCCGCCAGCAGCGTTATGACGGCGGCACTGGCGGTCAGACCGGTGCAAATGCAGCGAACGGGGGCTGAAATGAACCGGGCCATGTCGTAAATGCAGAACCCGGCATCCACGCCGCCCCCCGGCGAATTGATGTACATGTCTATGGGCGCTTTGGGATCCTCAGCGTCCAGAACCAGCAGCTTGGCCACGACCTCCTCAGACAGCTCGGAGGTGATGGCCTCGTTGAGCAAGATGGTGCGCGACTCCAGGAGCCGGTCGGCCAACCGCTTGTGGGGATATTCCTCTTCCGCCGGCCCTTGCTCCTCCGCGACGGTCAGTACGATCGTCATCTGGTCGCCAATCACCTCGACAGAAGTAGTGAACTCTCACGAGACGCACCAGTACATTCTAGCCCAACGCCCCCGGTCTTTTCAAAGGGGCCTTACGCCATCCAGGGTCATTCAATTGTCGGCGGGTTTCTCCGACAACTCCTTGTAGACGCTACTCAAGCAAGGAGCTATCGGACGATGGGTGAGGCGCAAGGCAAGACGTTGTGGGAGGTCTTGGGCCGGGCGGACAGTTCGACCGATTTCTGCGGTCCCGAGCGCCTTCATCGGACACCTGCCGTCTCGGTTTCGCCGATAATGGCAGAAAATGGGGAAAATGGGGACTGGCATCCCGGAGGGGTGCCTGTATCCCATTTT
>DAOVRD010000237.1 GCA_030628375.1 Planctomycetota bacterium | reverse complement strand
GCTAGTGCTCTGTCAATTCACCAATGGCGGGCAAGGGCGGTTCGCGAACCGCCCCTACAAGACCAACGGCATTCTTCCTGTTCAGTATCCCCTTTGTCTGTAACAGGCCATATGCAGCTTGACAGAGCACTAGGTGCTGCCGGGACGATGTTCGGCCGGCAGCATCCGCTCGCAACGGGCGGTCTTGTCCCGGGAGCTGGCGCGATGTATAATCAGGTCAAGCTTCTGCTGGCGGCAGGAGGCCGGTCGGTCGGGCGTTGAAGTCTACACGCATCCGTTCCTGCGGGGGCATGACGGGGAGAGTTGAGGCAGATGGCTTCCGGTACGTTCCAGAGGTGCCGTTGCTTCCTGGTTGGGCTTCTGTTGCTGCTCGTCGCGGCGCGCCCCGCGGCGGGCGAGCAGAAGCCGGACGCCTACATAATCCGGATCAGCGGCGTCATCACACAGGCATACTCGGAAGCCGTCAAGCGCAAGATGGAGTTTGCCCGGGAGCAGGGGGCGGACACGGTCATACTGGAGCTGGACACTCCCGGCGGCACCGTCGGGGACTCGACGGACCTGGCGGACTACATCTTCCAACTGGAAGACGTCCGCGTTATCGCCTACGTCCATCCCCAGGCGTTCAGCGGGGGCACCATGGTGGCCCTGGCGTGCGATGAGATATACATTGACGCCTCCGTGGGCAAAATGGGGGACGTGGCGCCCATCGCACCCACCGGCGAGATAATGGGCGAAAAGATTCAGAGCCCCGTGCGCGAGACGATGTGCAGCTACGCCCGGGCGCGCGGCTACCCGGAGGCCCTGGTCAAGGCCATGGTGACCCCGGAGATAGAGGTCTACCGCGTGCAGATGCAGGACGAGCCGGAGGGGCATTACACCTACATGACTTCGCGGCGGATTGATACCATGACCGAGGAGGACCGCGACAAGATCATCGAGAAGAAGCTCATCGTGGCGGTCGGAGAATTGCTGACCATGCACGCGGACCGGGCCGTGGAGTACGGCTTCGCCCGCAAGGCCGTGCGCAGTCCGCAGGAACTGTTCGACATCCTCGAACTTGACAGCCGGCGGGTCGCGCGGCTTTACCTCACTCCGTCGGAGCGCATGCTCACCTTCCTCGACACGTTCAGCCCGTTCCTTATCGTCGCCGGATTCGTTCTGCTGTTCATGGAGCTGAGCAATCCGGGGTTCGGCCTGCCAGGCATACTCGGCGTCGCGTGTTTCGTAGCCTTTTTCGTCATCAAGTACACGCTGCACTACGCGAGGCTGCTGGAGATCGCCATCTTTGTGGTGGGTTTGATCCTGTTGCTGGTCGAGATACTCGTCATTCCCGGTTTCGGCGTGGTCGGGGTGACGGGCATTGTGCTTCTGTTCATCAGTCTGGTGCTGGCGTTCCAGGAGTTTGACATTCCGAGGACTACCGGGGAGACTTTGGCGTTCCAGTACAACTTGCTGAAAGTCACGGGATCGTTTGCGGGGACGGTGGTGGCGATCGCGGTACTGGTGCGGCTGCTGCCGTCGCTGCCTGTACTTGGCCGCATCGTGCTTCGTGCGGACCTGTCGGCGGCCACTGTCGGCCAGATCGGCGAGATGCACACACCGGGCCTGTCGAAGATGGTGGGGCAGGTGGGGGTGGCCCTCACGCCCCTGCGCCCGGCCGGCCGTGCGGAGTTCGATGACAGGGTGCTGGACGTGCTGACAGAGGGCGAGTTCATCGAAAAGGGCGTCCGAGTCCAGATACACGGGATAAGTGGCAACAAGGTCGTGGTCAGGCCGCAGCGGCAGGCGTGAACCAACCGTCGCTCATGATCGGAGGCTGCAATGGGAGAGCAGAACGTGATCATCCTGGTGTTCCTGTGCGGCCTGCTGGCCATGTTCATCGAGCTGTTCATACCGGGCATGGTGCTCGGTATGTTCGGCATGCTCGCTGTGGTCGGGAGCATCATCTACGCGCTGGCGCTTGGACACACGACAACCGCCACCGTGTTGGCCGTGGTCACCATCGCCCTTGTGCCGGCCTTCTTCCTGCTCTGGAAGAACGTGGCCGGTAAGTTCCTGGCGCTGAAGGAGCAGGAGAAGGACTTCCGTCCGTCCACCAAGATCGTCGAGGATCTGGTGGGATTGGAGGGAGAAGCGTTGAGCCTCCTCAGGCCCAGCGGCATTGCTCGGCTCAATGACGAGCGACACGACGTGGTCACACGGGGCGAGATGCTGGAGAAAGGCACGCGCGTGAAGGTCATCGAGGTGTCCGGCAACCGCATCGTGGTCAGGAAGGTGTGAGGCCGCACTGCGGGATCGGCGCGCGCCGAGCAACCTCGCCTCCGACGTCCTGCGTAGCCCGACGGAAAGGACAGAACCGAGAGTGAACCTGCTGATCATCGTGAGCGACACCTTCCGCTGGGACTACGTGGGCGCATACGGGAATACCTGGATTCACACGCCGCACCTGGATGCCCTTGCGGCCGGAAGCGCGCTCTTCCTCGACGCGTACGCCGAAGGGCTTCCCACCATCAACGCGCGGCGTGTGATCATGACCGGCCGCAATACCTTCCCTCATGAGTATCGCCTCCAGAAGTCCGATCCCATCCAGCAACACGGCTGGCATCCCCTGTACGATGAGGACGTCGCCCTGGCCGAGCATCTGCGCGGGCGCGGCTATTTCACGGCCCTCTTCAACGACGTCTACCACCTGATGAAGCCCGGCAAGAACTTCCACCGCGGTTTCGATCAGTGGTTCTGGATACGCGGTCAGGAGGCCGACCCGTTCGCGCTGCCCGATCGCTCGAAGGTCGAAGACCTGCTGCGCAGGGCGGCCGGCGACCGCGACGTGCCGGACGGCGCGTGGATACTTCGCCACCTGGTCCTGCGGCAGCAGTGGAAGAGCGACGCGGACACCCTGGTCGGCCAGACGATGACGCGCGCCGCCGAGTGGGTGCGCAGTTACACGCTTCGGAAGCCCTTCTACCTGCACGTGGAGTGCTTCGACCCGCACGAGCCGTGGGACCCGCCCGCCGAGTACGCGCAGCGATATGAGGCGGACTACGGCGACAGCCTGGACGGCTGCCTCGCTCCGGGAACGACCGACCGCCTGACCGATCAGCAGTTCGCCAACATCCGCGCCGCCTACGCGGGCGAGGTCACGCTGGTAGACCGGTGGGTGGGCCATCTTCTGGATGCCCTGCGCGACACGGGCCGCATGGAAGACACGCTCATCATCTTCACCTCCGATCACGGCTGCATGCTTGGCGAGCAGGGACAGATACACAAGGGCACGGACCGCATCCGCAACCAGGTTACGCGTGTGCCCCTGCTGATCCGGCATTCAGGCGGCGAAGCTGCGGGCCGGCGTGTCGCCGGTTTCTGCCAGCATCAGGACCTGATGCCGACTGCCTTGAACATCCTCGGCGAACCGGTCCCCGACAGGGTTCTCGGGCGCAACATCTGGCCCCAGGCGCTGGGGGGCGGCGGCGCTCCCGATTACGTGGTCAGCGGATTCTGCTTCCATGCCTGCATCCGCACGGCGAAGTGGAGCTTCACCCGGCCCTGGTTCAAGCCGTCCACCTCCGAATCGAAGGAAGGACGCCTTTACGGCTCGACCAGCACGCGGGAGGAACTGTACGATCTGGAGGCGGACCCCGAAGAGCTCACGAACGTGGCCGAGGAGCACCCGGACGTGGCCCGCGACCTGTCCCGCCGCCTCGAAGAGCATATCCGGCGCTTCGCTCCGCTCACGACCGGCTCAATACAAAGCATCACTGAGATAGGCGAGCACATGACGTTCGACGGCCTGCCCAAGCTCGACAGGTGAGGGCCGCTTTGCCCGGGAATTCACAGGCGCCGCAAGCTGCTGCGCCCCGGAGCTTTGACGCACGTACGCTGCAAGGAGGACAGAGCGATGCGCTTTGGCGTTGCGGTCACCGACATCTCACCCCCTTTCAAGGTGCCCATGTGCGGCTACGGATACCGGAAGGACAGTTTTGACGGCGTTCACGACCCGCTGACCTTCACGGCTCTTGTGTTGGAGGACGGCGACCGCCGCGCCCTGATCGGGGCCGTGGACCTTGTGTGCATGCATCGCGACGGAAGCATCCACGGCTTCCTGGAGGAACTGGGCGACATCGTCGGCTGCCCGCCCGACAACGTGATGCTCAACGCCTCCCACACACACGGCGGCCCGCACGTGCCGACTTCTGAGCGGGGCTATCGGCACATGTCCGATCCGGAATCCGTCAAGCGCTACGGCGAGTACCTGTACGAGAAGATGGCTGAGGCCGTGCGCGGGGCCTGCGAGAACCTGCAAGAGGGAACGCTGTGGTTCGGCGAGGGCACCACGTCCCTGCCCATAAGCCGCAGGCTGGAGCGCGACGGCAAGATCCACCACGCCCCCAGCCCCGACGGACCGACCGACGATCGGATGCACATCCTGGCATTTCGCAACGCCCAGGAACGGCTGGCGGCCGTGGGGATGAAGATCTCCTGCCATGCTGTGGCTACCGGCGCGCGGCACCTGTTGACGGCCGATTATCCCGGGGCGTGGCGCGCCGAGTTCTCCCGCGCCTTCGGACCGGAGGTGACGCCGTTCTTCCTTCAGGGCGCAGGCGCCGACACCCGCCCGCGGCACACTGTGGAGGGCGACCACTGGCGCGCAATCCCTCATGCCGAGCTGGCCGACATCGGGCGCGAACTCCTTGCCGAGAGCCTCGTCGTGCTCAGCAGCCAGAAGTTGGAGCCGGTGGAGGACCTCGTGCTGGCGGGAAAGATCCAGCCTGTGGAAGTTCCCTGCGAGAGGACCTACACGCAGCGCGAGCAGTTCCAGGAGCTTCTGGACTCCGAGAACGAACGGGAGAAGCGCTACGCGGAAGAGTGTCTGCGGCGTCTGGACGCGGGTGAGGAGGTGCCGGATCACGCCACGTTCCACGTGCAGACGCTCTGGCTGAACCCCGAACTGGCGCTTATCGGCCTGGACGTGGAGCCGTTGTGCGGGCTGGGCGTCGTCGTCGAATCGGCCGTCGCGCCGAAACGCGCCATCCTGCTGGGCTACACCAACGGCTCGTTCGCCTACGTGCCCACCACTGAGGAAATGGCGCGCGGCGGCTACGAGGCCGAGAGCTTCTACGGCAAGCCCTGGACCGGCCCGCTCGCCCCTGGCATGGAAGACCGGTTCGCCGAGGCCGTGACGCTTATCTAAGAGCGATGACAGTGGGGGGCTTTGCCAAGCTGTATATGGCCTGTTACAGACAAAGGGGATACTGAACAAGAAGAATGCCGTTGGTCTTGTGGGGGCGGTTCGCGAACCGCCCCTACGAGAACGGTGCCGGCATAACCCGGGCGTCCTCCTACCCCTTATGGGTAGCCCCCGGCGTCTCGCCGGGGGGCCGATGGACTGGCACGACGTACCCCTTATGGGTAGCCTCCGGCGCCTCGCCGGGGGGCCGATGGACTGGCACGACTGAGGAGGAGCGCACGTGAAGATCTACATCCACACGGACCTGGAAGGCGTCAGCGGCCTCGATGAGGAGGAGCAGCGTCAGTTCGAGAAGAAGGACATCTACCGGCAGTCCTGCGAGAAGCTGATGCTGGACGTCAACGCCGCCGTGGCGGGCGCCTTCGACGGCGGCGCCGACCACGTGATCGTGATGGACGGCCACGCGGGGGTCCAGCGCCAGAACTTCATCCTGGAGATGCTGGACGAGCGGGCGGAGTACGACCCGCGTGAGGAGGAGCGATGGTGGGGCAAGCTGGACGAGAGCTGCGACGCCACCTTCTTCATCGGCGCCCACGCCATGGCCGGCACGATCAACGGCTTCCTGGACCACACGATGAATTCCACCGCGATCTACAACTTCCGCGTCAACGGCCGCAAGTTCGGGGAGTTGGGCCTGTGGGGCATCATGGCGGGCGGCTACGGCGTGCCGGTGGTGATGGTCTCAGGCGACGAGGCCGCGTGCGCCGAGGCAAGGGCCTTCTTCCACCCGATCGAGACGGCGGCCGTCAAGCAAGGAGTGGGCCGCAACAAGGCTATCGCCTACCCCGTGGACGAGGCCCGCGCACGCATACGCGAGGCGGCCCGCAGGTCCATTGACCTTGTCGGCAAGGCGCAGCCGTTCACGCCCATCGCCCCGATGGAGATCAGGGTCGAGTACATGCGCTCGGACTTCTGCGACCGGATCGCGGGGCTGGAGGGCGTGGAGCGGGTGGACGCCCGCACCGTGCGCATGATGGCCCGCGACGCGACGGACATCCTGCCCTGGCGGAGCCGCAAACCGCGCGCGAGCTGAGGCCAGGCCGGCCTCATTCGTCGCGCTCGGAGACGTTTTCCAGGAAGACTACGAACACCTTGCCCCCCGCGGCGTTGCCGGGTCGGGGGAACCACGGCTTGCCGATGATGTCCGGCAGGCCGTTGCCCGTCACGTCGCCGACGACGGCCTCATGGCCGCCCAGGTTGGCGTCCAGGATCACGTGCTCCTTCCACTCGCCGCCCTTGCCATCCAGATTCTCCCAGATGTACCAGCGCGGCGGTCCGTCGCCGGGGATGTCCTCCATCTCGCAGCTGAAGATGTCGAGGTCGCCATCGCCATCCAGGTCGCCGACGTAGAAGGTGTGGTACGGG
>DAOVRD010000315.1 GCA_030628375.1 Planctomycetota bacterium | reverse complement strand
GGCTGCAGGTCTATTATCTGGACCTCGTTCGCCGTCACCGGGACGACGAACACCTTCTGGTCGGGCAGGGCCTTTTCCATGGTGTCGAAGTAAGTGCGGTACACGTAAACGCGGGGCGCCACGTTGTATGCCCTCAGTTGGGCTACGAACTGGTCGGCCTCCGCCTTGGCGATCGTCTTCAACCGGTAGGCCTCGCCCCTGGCGCGGCTGATAAGCGCCGCTCTGAGAGCCCTGGCCTTCTCAACGGTGCGTATCTCCTCCTGCTCGGCCTCGTGGATGAGCGCCTCCTTGCCCTCCATGGCCGTGACCACGCCCGCGAAGGCCGCCGCCACCGGAGAGGGCGGGTGCACCGCGGGGATGGTCACGTAGACCACCTCCAGCCCCATGCCGGCCTCATCGAAGGCCTCTTGCATGAGGCGGCCGAACTGGTCCACAGTCTTGGTTCGTTCCTCGGCCACCCACTTCAGGAAGTCCTGGCTGGCCGCGATGCGGCAGATGGCCCGGTAGCCGAGCTTCTTGACGTGCTCCTCGATGTCGGACTCGCGGTAGTGGTAGGTGAAGGCCGCGTTGTCGTCTATCTGGCCGTCCGGCCTCGTCTTGACGCGGTAGTGGACGTTAGCGGTCAGCCTGGCCAGGTTCACCGGCGGGGCGGCCCTCTTCACCTTCCGCTCTTGCCCGGTGTCGGCCGCCGGCCCTTCCTGGGTCTGCGCCCCTTCTGCGGGCTCGCCCTGCTCTTCCCAGGCGGGTTCCTCGTCCTCCTCTTCCAGCTCAACGGTGCTGGGGACCAGGAAGCTCGCCTCGAAGCCCACGTCGGGATGGATGTGCTCCTCGCTCCAGAGGATTATGTCCTGGTCCGGCGCGATCCCAATGGCCAGCCCCGGGTGAGCGCGGGGCTCGTAGACCTTGCCCACCTCCAAGCTGTGGACCCGGTAGGCCGGCACGTGCCGCGCCACTGCAAAGGGCCACGGAGCCTTCAAGTGCAGCCCCGGGTAGAACAGCGTCGCCTTGAGCCCCCTGGCGGCGTCGTCCGTGCGCACGTGGGGTTGGCCAAAGTTCTCGATGAAGACTATCTCGTCCTGGTCCACCACCACCAGAGTGGTCAGAAGCCACAGGCTGGCCACCTGCACCAGCAGCAGCGGCAGGATGGCCCGCTCCATGAAATGGTAGAACCAGGTATCGGAGACCTTGAAGCCGAACTGGTAGTCGAGCGTGGCCGCCACGGTGCGCAGCACGCCTTCCGGCTCGGCGAACAGGCCCAGGAGCCGGCTGTCATAGGGCGGGCGCGCCTCCTGCCCTTCCACACGGGGGCGGTAGATGTCCAGCACCAGGTTCAGCAGCACCTCCAGGCCCACCAGTGCCATGATGGCGGGAATGAGGTAGACCAGGACCTGCTCGCCCCACACGATATCGAAGTGGTACATCGCCATGGAGACGGCGATCAGCACCGCCACGATCACGTTGCCGATGATGTAGCCCCCGGCGGCCCGCAGCAGGCGAAAGCCCCGGTTCTGCGCCAGGCCCGCGGCGTACTTGCCGATAAGGAACCCGAAGAAACTGAAGGCGACCATCCCGACGGCCACGGCCGCCGGGCCCTCGACCGTCCAGCTCTCCTGCCAGGTCCCGCTGGCGATCCGATAGCCGAAGTAAAGGAGCAGGCCGCTCAGCACGACGCTGAAGAAGGGCACGAAGTACTTCTCGAAGATCAACAGCCCCGTGCCGGCCCGCATCGTGTCGAGTTCGGTCTCCTCGAAGATCTCCTCGCTCAGGCGGCTTTCCCGCAGGCGCTCCCGTTCGTCGCTCTCCTGCTGGGCCAGGCGCCTCTGCCGCCCGTGCACCAGCACCAAGAACCAGACCAGCAGCCCGGCGGCGGCGTGCCACGCCTCGGCGGCCACCGCACGGCTGCCGCTCCTGGCGCCCAGAAGCACGCAGGTCAGCAGGAACGCCCCCTGCAACACCAGGCCCCCGAGGGCCGTCATCTCCAGTTTCTTGGGACTGGCCATCCTTTCAGTTTCTCCTCTGCGGTCAAGAACCCCTCTGCAAGGGCCTCTAACAAAAAGGGGTCAGCGCTGAGAACGCCAAGAGCGCGGAGACGAACGAGGTCCCATTGATGTTGCTCTCCAATGGTCTCTGCGTGCTCTGCGATCTTGCTACTCTGCTATGTAGAAACGTGTCAAGGCCAAGCTCCCGCAGACAGGATTTGGCAGTGAGAGTTGATCGCGTGCATTCTGCTATTCGATCGTGCCCGAGCTCTCGGACAGACCATCTTTCCGAAACGCCGGGGGCGGACCAAACTGCGAAACGGGCCCTTGCCCAAGAGCAAAACGGTCTCGCCCCCTTCGTGATCTGCGACGGATCTTTTGTCCCTGCCTCATGCCGTCTGCTGCTTTGCTTGGCTAACTGCCGTTTCGTTTCTCGTGTGTCCTGGCTTCACTTAGGCCGCTGTGGCTGTAGCTTGCGCCCGGCGCGGACGGGCCCGCCCTGGCGCAGCGGCACAGCCCCGCTGGGCCTCCAGCCCCACGTGCCACATCCTGACCGCCAGCCGACGCATGATGGCCACGACGGCTATCTTCTTGTGCTTGGGGTTCTTGGCGCAGATGCGTGCGTATACCAGCTGTTCGTTCTTATCGGTGCGCACCCGCGACCACGTGGCCTGACACAGGGCCTTGCGCACCCGCGGCGAGCCCTGGCGCGTGATGTGCCCTTTGCGCTCCTGGCCTTCGCCTGTCTCGTTACTGGCCGGCACAAGGCCCAGGTAGGCGCCCACCTGCCTGCGGTTGGAGAAACGGCTCAAGTCCCCCATCTCCGTCAGGAACACCATCGCCGTCAGCAGTCCTACACCCTTCAGCTTAGTCAACTGACCGACCGGCTCCTTGTAACGCTCCTGAAGCGAAAGCATCTGAACCTGCTCGTCCAGAAGCTCCATCTCGCACTCGATGGCCTCCAATTGGCGCAGCAAAGACCACAAAGCCATGCGGGCGCCGTAGCCCAGAGGGGCATCGCACCTGGCCAGACCCCTCAGCCAGGCCCGGTAGGAGTTGGTCCAGCCCTGGCCGATATCTTTGGGCTTTCGGATGCCGTTGCGCTTCAGCAGGGTGCGGCTCTGGCTCTTCAGCGCCGTCCGCTTCTCGACAAGGTCCAGCCGGCAGCGCACGATCTCGCGCTCATCGCGAATCTGCTTGTCTGGAATCCAGACCCTGGGCAGCTCGCAACCTGCCAGCACGTGAGCGCGCAGCAGTTCCAGGATCCTCTCGGCGTCCCTCTCATCCGTTTTGCTGCGGCGATGCTTCGGCGAGCGGGCGATCTTGGTCGGCGCCAGCACATGACAGGCCAAGCCCGCCTCGCTCAGCTCATCGTAGAGGCCGAAGCCCTGCGAGGAAGCCTCGTAGGCGAAAACCACCTCGGCCCCCTGGGCGTTGGCCGACATCCGTTTGAGCATCTCGATCATCGCCCCCCGAGCGGACCGGGTATTTCTGAAAGACCTCTTTTGGGGTTTCTGGCGCCCCAGTGCGAACTTCACAAGCATCGAATCATCGTGCAAATCACAGCCCACCATGATACACTTACGCATGGCCAGTCCTCCTCTCGGGAGGTGGTCAAAGGAAACGATCGAACAAACAAATGGTCTTTCCTTTACCACCAAACCCCGTCCGGAGGCAACTGGCCACTTCCTTTCTACATGGTAACTGCGAAGCAGCGCTTCGCTGCGAAGCACGAGCTGCGCTCTCTGCGGTGAACGGTATGTATGCAGTTGCTTCCAGCGGCGGGAAGGACAGCACGCTGGCGCTCTACAGGGCGCAGCAGCAGGGGCTGCACGTCACGCACCTGTTCCACGCCTACGGGCTTGAACACGGTCGCGTCCGCTTCCACGGCTACCGTCCGGAGATGGTCGCCGCCCAGGCCCAGGCGCTCGGACTGAAGGCGGTCATCGAGCCGACCCGAGGCGAGCAGTTCGACGAGGACTTCACCCTCGCGCTGGCCAGGGCAAAGGAGGCCGGCCTGCGGGGCATCGTCTTCGGCAACCTGTGGCTCCAGGACGTCAGCGACTACTACCGGCGCCTGGTCGAGGGAGCCGGCCTGGAGCACGTCGAGATACTGTGGCAGCAGGAACCGGCCGCCCTGCTGGAGGAGTTCATCGAGGCGGGATTCCGCGCCGTCACAACGTGCGTGTGGCTGGAACGCCTGAGCCGCTCGTTCCTCGGGCGCGAGATAGACACATCATTCATCGCCGACCTGGCGGCCCTGGACGGCGTAGACCCCTGCGGCGAGAACGGCGAATACCACTCCCTCGTCTACGACGGCCCCTGCTTCCAGCACCCCCTCCGTTTCACGAGGCACGGCGTCCACGAGGAGCCGAACTACGCCTTCCTGGACGTGCGCGCGGCGTGAGGCACCCGTTACCTTGTGGACATGCCGGAAGCGTGGTATGGTTATGCGTGGCCGCTGGTAGCGGAGGGTGACTGAGATGTGTCGCATAAGTCGGCGCGAGGAAGGGGCGCACGAGGGGAGCGGCAGCTCCGCTTCGCCGGGCTGCAACCCCGGCGGGCTGAGGTCTCCGCGTGCGTCGGAACTGACATTGGCTCAGAAGTTCCGTGCCAAGCGGGAAGCTTGGGCAACGCTTGGTGGAGGCATAAGGACAGTGCATCACATCTACGTTGGCGATGCACGCGAGATGGCGGGGATCCCGTCGGAGACCAAAGTGCATCTCGTCGTCACGTCTCCGCCGTACTGGAATCTGAAGAGGTATGCAGATGACCGTGGGGGCGCCCAGCTAGGCCACATAACTGACCG
>DAOVRD010000198.1 GCA_030628375.1 Planctomycetota bacterium | reverse complement strand
GTCTGTCCATGGCGTCTGGCCGACTGCCCTGGGGATCCGATCCTGGTGATGGAGGGGGACGCAGCTGCGGCCGCTGCCATGAGCGCGCTGCCCGGCATCCCGGTGGTCGCCACGCCCGGCGCAAACCCGGGCAAAGAGTGCTTGAAGCACCTGCAAGCTTTGCTAACAGGCCGGGTGGTCATCCTCGCGCCCCACCCGGACGACGCCGGTGCAGACTGGCGCGACCACATGGGCCGTGCGCTTCGGAACGTTCAGTGCGAGGTGAGCTACATTCCGCCTAAGGGCGGAGGCATCCTCAGCTCGGACGCCGATCTCGACGACCGGCTGCGGGCCGGCGCTGACCTGGAGGCACTCGTCGGAGAGGCGATCCCCTGGCAGGACCCCAATGCGCAGACCGAGACGATTGCAGGCAAGCTGCTCGGACTCGTGGCGACCGTCGAGTTCGTGCACTCCGGAGACGGCTCCGCCTGGGCGGTGATGCCGGACGGCCGTGCGCTGCGCCTGGACGCCCGCGGCAGCCCGTTCGCAGCCTGGCTTCGTCACCGCTTCCTCGAAACCCACGGCAAACCGGCCCGCGCAGGCGATGTCTCCGACGTGCTCGGTGCCCTCGTCGGTCGCGCGCGATTCGAAGGTCCGAAGCGGGAAGTCTACACGCGCGTGGCGGAGGACGACGGCAACATATACCTCGACCTGGGCCGCGAAGACACAAAGGCCGTCGAGATCATGCCCGACGGCTGGCGCGTGGTGGAGCGACCGCCGGTGCTGTTCGCGACGAGCGAGGCGCTCGCGCCGTTGCCTGAACCCGCCGAAGACGCGACGGCCAAGGATCTCGGAGTTTTCATAGAGCTCCTGGGCCTCCCTGTGGCGGATGCCTTTCTCGCCACCGCGTGGCTGCTCGGATGCCTCCAGCCCGGGCGGCCGTTTGCCTTGCTGCTGCTGATCGGTGCGGCCGGGTCCGGCAAGTCCACAAGAACGCGGCTACTACGGCTCCTGGTGGACCCCGCCGGCGTGGACGGCACCCTTGTCGCCTCGCCCCCGCGCGAGGGGCGGGACCTCTTTGCGGTAGCGTCCGGGACGCACATCCTGGCCCTGGACAACCTATCGAGCATACCCCAATGGCTCAGCGACCTTTTGTCTTCCATCGCCACGGGCAGCGGCCAGGCCACCCGACGCCTCTACACCGACAACGACCTGGCGATTGTCCAGGTGCGCCAACCCGTGATTCTCAACGGAATCGATATCACGGGCATGGGCGAGGACCTGATGGACAGGGCTATCGCCCTTTCCTGCCCGCCCGTCGAGGGGGCACAGACAGAAGCAGAGCTATGGCGTACGGCCCGCAAGGCCGCACCTCGCATCCTGGGTGCCTTGCTCAATGCTGCTGTGGTAGCCCTGAAGAACCGTGCCAGCGTGAGCATCCCTCCCGAGAAGCGCCCTCGGATGCTCGACTTCGCCACCTGGGTGAAGGCCGCCGAACCGGCCCTGCACCAGGTGCCTGCATGGCGGGACCTGGACTTCCTGGACCTGTACGCTGCCAATCGCCAGCGGGCGAGCGACGAGCTCCTCGAAGCCGATTCGGTGCGAGCGCTGCTGCTCAAACTGGCCAGCGAACGCAGGTGGGAAGGCAGCGCCTCTGAGTTGCTGGACACGCTGGAAGGGATCCTCGAGGACGAACGCGGCCCGGACAAGGCCGGCCAGATCGTGAGGGGCAAGCGCTGGCCATCGGCCCCGCACGTCTTGAGCGCGCGCCTGCGGCGACTCATCCCGCAGCTGAAGTCCGCCGGGATCGCGGTGAGCTTTGCCCGAAGCGGCCCGCGCGGAAGGCTCTGGACCCTCGAACCGGAGTGCCCCTTCTAATGGCAAACGTTACTGCGAATAGTGACGCTCCAGTGACGCTTGGTGACGCTGGAGTGACGCTTCGAGCGTCACTGCGATACGGTCTCTGGGCCACGCGAGGCGCACTCAGGGCGGTTAGTGACGCTGGTGACGCTCCAATGCACACCTTCTACATACATCGTGACCCTTTTTCCCTTGTCCCCTCTGGAGTTGGACAAAGGGAGAGAAAGCAGGAGAGAACGTGGAGAGCGTGTATGTACAGAGTAGCAAAACCAGCGTCACTGGCGTCACCAGCGTCACTACCCTCGGGGTTTTGGGTCCTCCGCTGGCCTCAGGTTTCCCGACCGAGCGCGAATCCGCCGCAGTTGTAGACAGACTTTGTTTTCTTGAGAAACACTTTACGCAGCATATCGCCTTGCTGCGAGCTCTGCCACAGCGTGCTGTTGGAGAAGAAACATGAAACCCGACCTGACCGTCTACGACGTGGCCAAACTGATGGGCGTCCACCCTGCCACCGTGCGCCGCCTGACCCGGGCCGGCCGGCTCCCGGGCGCCTACAAGGTCGGGCACCTCTGGCGGTTTGCACGAGAGGCGATACAAGAGCTGCGCGGCCAGATCATACGGTCTACCTATCACGCCGACATCGACCTGTCGAGCCTACGTGGAGAGGAAGTAGAGTGAGATTGCGTGCCCTCGGCCAGCCTGCACGTGACGGGACAGAATCGCCCGAAAAGGGCCTTGAGTCCCGCCGCACCCCCGGTATCATGCGGGTGAAGGTCGATGTGCCGGACGGCGCACCGGATTGGGTGACAGCTGAGCTGTTGGAGGAGGCCATCGAGGTGTGGCAGCCCTATTACGAAGATGAACTGAGCGTGGAGGACGCCTTGGAGATCACGCTCAGCGTCGCGCGTCTGGCCGAAGCAGTCTCCGTGGAGGACGAGACATGAAGAGATACGTCGCGCTGGCGCGGGTATCAAGCAGGGAGCAGGAGCGGGAGGGCTTCTCCCTCGACGTGCAGGAAGACGCGCTGCGGCGCTACGCCGAGCGGCACGGGGGCGAGATCGTCAATCTCTACCGCGTCGCCGAGACAGCCAGCAAGCGGGATGAGCGACACACCTTCAAGCATCTGATGGACTACGCCCGCGGGCACGCCGCGGAGCTCGATGGGGTGCTCTTCTACAAGCTTGACAGGGCCGCCAGGAACATCTTCGACTACCTCGAGCTGGAGCGCCTGGAGCAGGAGCAGGGCTTGCCCAGCATCTTCGTGACGCAGGAGACCGGGGGCGGCCCCGCCGGCCGACTCCACCGCCGCACCCTGGCCAACATGGCCGCCTTTCAGGTCGAGCTCCAGAGCGAACTGGTCAGGGAAGGCATGGCCCGCCGCGTGCAGAGCGGCCTGTTCCCCGGCCACGCCCCGTATGGCTACCGCAATGTCCGCGTGGACGGCCGCGGCCTGGTGGACGTGCACGCGGAGAACGGGCCGAAGATACGCCGCATCTTTAAGCTCTACGCCTACCACAACCACACGCTCGACAGCCTGATCGACGTACTGGAGGAGGAGAGCATCTTCTACAGCAAGAGCCGCCGGCGTTTCCCGCGCAGCAAGCTGCACGAGATTCTGCGCGACCGGTCCTACATCGGCGAGGTACGCTATCAGGATGAGTGGCATCCGGGTCAGCACGCCCCGCTCGTGGACCGCAGCACCTTCGAGCGAGTGCAGGTGCTCCTGGGCAACGCCACGTACGCCAGTCACGAGAGCGTCTACGGGAGCGGGCTGATCGAGTGCGCCCACTGCGGCCGGCCGATCGTCTTTGAGGTGAAAACGAAGCAGTTGAAATCCGGCCTCAAGGAGTATCGCTACTACCGTTGCTCCCGCTACACCGCTGAAAGGCATCCCCGCATCCGCGTGACAGAGGCCGACCTGGACGAGCACGTACAAGAGATGTTCCAGCGCCTGAGAATCGAAGACGAAAAAGTCCGAGCGTGGATCGTCAAGGTGCTGCGGGCCAGAGTAAAGGATACGCAGAAGGCGAGCGCCGAGCGCTACGAGCGGACAGAACGCCAACTCGTGGAGGTCAAGCGCCAGAAGGACCGGCTGCTGGACATGCGCCTCACGGACGAGATCGACGGCGACACCTTTGCCCGAAAGCACAGGGAACTGCGCGACGAGGAGGCCAAGCTGGAGCTCCAGATCGAGGCGCACGGCCGCCAGCAGAGCGAACACGCCGACCTGGCGGTCAAGACGTTTGAACTATCACAAGCCTTGGCAGGCAAGTGGAATACGTCAGATGTGGCCGAAAAGAGGCAGGTGCTCGAAATCCTCTGTTTGAACTACCGGATGGACGGCGTAACTCTTTGCCCCGTATGGAGAAAGCCCTTCGACGTACTCGCCGAAGGGCTCGTTTTGCAGGGTGGTCGGGGCGGCGGGATTTGAACCCGCGACCTCCGCGTCCCGAACGCGGCGCTCTACACCAGGCTGAGCCACGCCCCGCAAACGTCCCAATCTAATGCGCCCCAATGAGGCTGTCAAGCCCAAAGGCGGCCCTCCCTTGACGGTCCGGCACCCGCGCGGGTATTATTGCAGGATGCTGACCGCCCCGCAGTTGCGCCGTACGCGCCTGCCAAGTCCGAAAAGGGCTTCCTGATGCGGAAAAGAACGATCCTGATCGGCCTGTTCGTGGGCCTCGTCATGGGGCTGGGCTTCAGTTCCGTGCGGGCCCGGCCGGACCAGAACGGCAATGGGAAGCTCGAAGCCGAGTTCCTCGAACCGGTCGCCTGGCTGGCGGAGCAGATCGGCAAGCGCTACGTGGAGCCGGTGGACCACAAGACGCTCCTGGTAGGCGCTTGCCAGGGAACGTTGAGCAAGCTGGATCCGTACTGCGAATACCGGCCGCCGAAGGCGCCCGCCGGGTCAGAGCCGGAGGGGGAGCTGGTCGGTCCTGGTTTTGAGATCCGCTTCGACCCCATCCGGAAGGCCCCCTTCATCGAGGAAAGCGTCCGCGGCACGGCCGCCTTCCAGCAAGGACTGCTGCCCGGGGATGCGATCCTGGAAGTCCGGGAGGAATCCACCGGCGAAGTAACCGAAAGGACGGATCTGGCGGACCTCCACGACGCCGTCAAGATGCTGTGGGGCAAGCCGGGCACGGAGTTCACCATCACTGTGCTCCAGCTCGACGACCAGAAGAAGAGGGAGATCACCCTTGAGCGCAAGACAGAGGCGCCGCCGGGCGTGAGCGTCGTGGAGATGCTCGACCCTCAACTCAAGATCGGATACGTGCACCTGTCCTGCTTCAGCGAGGCCGTAGCTGCCGAGTTGAAGGCCGCCATGCGGGAACTGGAAGAACAGGGCGTTGAAGGGCTGATTCTGGATATGCGTTTCAATCCGGGCCGCCCCTTGGGCGACGCCCGCGCGTGCGGCGAGCTTTTCCTCCACGGGAAGGTCCTGACCAGAATCAAGGGGCGAACAGGCCCCGAGACCGTCGTCAGGACACCCGGCGAGGAGAGCCGGGAAGGCCTGCCGATGGTGGTGCTTGTGAACCGCTTCACGGCCGGCTGGGCGGAGGTCATAACGGCCGCGCTGCACGACCACAAGAGGGCCATTCTGGTCGGCGAGCGGACCTTCGGCAGTGCGAGCATCCGAGAGCCCTTCGCCAGCACTTTCGACGACGGAACCATCGTGCTGACCACCGCGCGATACTGCAGTCCGAACGGAAACGTGATCGAAGGAAAAGGGGTCGAACCGGACGTTGAGCTGGAGCTTTCGCGCCAGGACTCCCGTAAACTGGCACTCTACATGTCCAACGGTGCCGTGGAGTCGCACAAGCCGACGCAGACTGGCCAGGGCCAGCAGACAGGCTCCGATGGCAGCCCGAGCACCGAGGAAGGAGCGGACGAGGAATTCCGAGACGTCCAGCTCGAACGTGCGCTGGAGGTCCTGACAAAGGAGCTGACCGAGCTGAGGACCCCGGCCACCGCTGTGCCTGAGACGGCCGCTCCGGTCATTAGTGAATGATTTGCGCCGCAAGATTTGCGCCGCAATTAGGCCGCGCGTTACAGAAACGACTCAAGAACGACTTGAACATGCATAAGAACAGAATATGGCTGGGGTTCTTCGTCGGTCTGTTCATCGGACTGACCTTCGGCCACGTTCTAGCTCGCACGAACGAGGAGAGCAAACAGGCCTTGACCGAGGAGTTGCTCGATCCACTGGGGCAACTGGTCCGGCAGATCGAAGAGCACTACGTGGAAGAAGTGGAATATGCCAAGCTCCTGGTCGGCGCTTATGAGGGGATGCTGAGCAAACTGGACAGACACAGCACGTATATCCCGCCTGAGGCGCTCAGGCAACTGCAAGTGGACATAGAGGGAAAGTTCGGCGGACTGGGCATCAAGATAAGCTTCGATTCCGTCAAGAAGGCGGTGCAGATCGAGGAGATCCTGCCCGCCACCCCGGCGTCCAGAGCAGGGCTGTTTCCCGGAGACCTGATTGTGGAAATCCTGGAGGAGTCCACGGAGCAAGTCATCAAGACCGCGGACTTCAAGAACGTCTACGACGCCGTGAAGGAGTTGCGAGGTAAGCCGGACACCAACGTCACGATCACCGTCCTGAGGGCGGAAAGCGGAGAGAGAGAACAGGTCACCATCAAGCGTGCCATTATCACGATACCCGGCGTACAGGTGGTGAAGGTCATCGAGCAGGGCGGTCGGAAGTTCGGGTACATCAAGCTCGGCTACTTCAGCAGAAACGCTGCCGAGGTCCTGGAGCGCGGCATCGAGTATCTCCAGCAGGAGAACATCGAAGGACTGGTCCTGGACATGCGTTTCAACCCCGGGGGGCTGCTCGAAATGGCGCGCGACTGCGCGGATCTCTTCCTGGGCGGGGACGCCGTCATCGTCAGCACGAAAAGCCGAACCGGCCCGGAGACGACACTCAAGGCCAGCGGCGCAGTGGCATATGAGGGACAGCCAATAGTCGTGCTGATGAACAAGTACAGCGCCAGCGGATCGGAGATCCTCGGCGCCGCGCTCCACGACCACCACAAGGCCACCCTGGTGGGCGAGACCACCTACGGAAAGGCCAGCGTCCAGAAGATCATCAACAACCCCCATAACCGGAAGAGCGCCATCAAGCTGACCATCGCCCACTACTACACGCCCAGCGGCGTGTCCATCGAAAAACAAGGTATCGAGCCAGACGTTGAATGCAAGCTCTCCGAGGAAGACACCCGGAAGCTCTTCAAGTACCTGGACAGCCAGATCAAATACAAGCCCATCCCCTGGGACGACGAAGAACCGGAGCAACCCGGGCCCACAGATGAGGTGACAACTGAGCCCGGGAAGGAACCGGAAGAGGAATTCACGGACGCACAGCTCGAACGCGCGCTGGAGGTCCTGGCCGAGGCAGTCGCTGAGGCCGAACTCAAGCGCGACGCCCCCACCGCCCAGAGGACGGCCGCGCCCGCGGGCTAACCGACCACATCGAGAAGCTCCACCAGGCTGCCGATCACCTCAACGTCATCCGACGCGCCCACGCCCTGCCGATCCCTCCTGAGCCACACCGCATGCAGCCCGGCGTTGCGGGCGCCCACGACGTCTTCCACGTAGCTGTCGCCAACGTGGAGCACGCTCTCGGCAGGGACGGCGCACTCCTCCAGTGCCCGCTGGAAGATGGCCCGGTCCGGCTTTTCGGCGCCCACCTGGCAGGAGACTACCGTCCACCGCAACCGCTCCCGCAGCCCAAGCTCTCCCAGCAGGGGCATCAGCCGCACGTCCCAGTTGCTGATCAGACCGATGCCACGGCCGGACCGCTCCAGGCCCTCGAATGTCGTGAACACGTCGGCATAGACGCGCCACGCCGAGGCCGAAGCAAAGTGGTTCCACAAGGCCAGAAACATCTCCTCGAAGTCGGCCGGGGCGCCGAACGGCTTGACACTCTCCCGCACCACGCGCCGCCACCAGCCCATG
>DAOVRD010000227.1 GCA_030628375.1 Planctomycetota bacterium | reverse complement strand
GATTGGTCACGATGACGGGCCTGCCCGGGCGCACCCCCGCCAGGCGTTCGCCTTCGCCTTCCAGCACCCACTGGTGGTTGATGCGCAGCACGTGCTCCAGCGCCAGCAGGACGGGCAGGGGAGGGCGCCTCTTGTTCGACTCGTAGGCTGCCACGCTGCTCTGGGTGATGCCGACCCCCTCGGCGAGTTCGGACTGGTTCAGCCCCAGCTCAGCGCGTGCAGAGCGCAGTCTATCGCCAACGGTGGCCTTCTGGCTTGCCTTTTTCTTTGCTGCCATCAGGTTGCTCCCCCTCTCCAGTGCCTTCAGGTGCAGGGCGGGATGGCCCCCGCGTGAGCCCCGGCACCGCCGGTTGCCGACCCTTTTGCGTCCGATCCAGTGCGCCGGCGTATATCTGTAACAGATATATTATCGCCATAAAGGCCACTTGTCAACTGCTAAATACCTTTTTCGTGTTTTTCTCTTGCACGGAAACCTCGAAACGACTACAATACGCCACTACTGATGACTAGTAAACTAATTCTACCATCTTACGCTGTCTGATGCAAGCCCGACCCCGATCGCGAGGAGACGGAAATGGGAACCGAACTGCTCAACGCCGTTGACCCCCTCCTGGCCGTGGCGCAGAAGGTGCGTCGGATCGCCAGGGCCCAGGCGCGGCTGGAACGGCTTCAGGCAGGACTCCAGGGGGAACTCGACGCCGTCCGGCGCCGATACGACCGGCCCATCGCCGCTGTCCGCAACAGGACCGACCAGTTGCACGCGGATCTGGAGGCCCACTGCCGGGCCGAAAGGGACGCCATCTTGCCGCCGGGACGCAAGAGCCTGACGACGCCCTTCGGGGAGGTGGGGTTCCGCAAGGCGGAGGCAGCCATCCGGCTGCGGGACGGACTCACCGAGGCCGAGGTCTGCCGGATGCTGCAGCGTGTGCACCTTGATGAACTGGTCCGCGTCAGACTGAGCCCCGACAAACCGGCGGTGCGCAAGGCGCTGGCCGAGGAACGCGTCGGCCCCGACCAACTCTCTCGCTGTGGCCTGGTAGTGGTGAACGGTCCGGAAAGGTTCCATTGCAGGATCCGGCGGGATGCTGTCCTTGAAGTGGGGAGGGGGTGACGATGTCCGGTAGCGAAGACGCATTCGCCGGCCGTGGCGTGCTCGTCCGCCCGGGTGCTCCTGTGGACCGGCTCGTTCGCCTGGTCGCCGCGCGCATTCCGCAGGAGCTGAAGGAGCTGCGCGGCAAGATGATGCTCGAGTCGCTGGCCGAGACGCTCGGCGTGCAGGAGGTCCGATGCCCGGCATGCGGGAGCAGTGGCTGGCTGGACCGCGAGGCGCTGGAGGCCTGCCCCGTCTGCGCCGGCTTCCTCGAAGTGCCCGATCGGCTCGCTGACTGGTTCAAGGCGCAGATGTGCCGGGCGACAGAGGAACCCGTCCGGAGGCCGTTCAGTCCCTGCCCGCGGGGCCCCGTGCCACCCCGGCAGCAATATGGGGAGCCACGGCGGGCGCTCGGCGGGCCGCGCGTTCCCGTGCGGCGTTAGAGTGCCTCACGTCATTCGGGCTGCCGGGCATCGTCGTGGCCCCCGGCCGACGTCCCGGATACGTGCGTGTCGCAATGCTCCCTCGGCGCGGTAGAGAGTGAGCCATGGTCTGCAGGATATGCGGATGCCCGGACGTCAAGTGGCTACTGGTCAGCACCGTGGCGGGCCATCTCGAGTGCAATCCCAAGAGCGTGCGCCGCATGATCAAGCGCGGCGAGATAGACGCCGTCCGCGTCGGAAGACACTGGCGGGTTGACCACGATTCCCTGGACGATTACGTGCGACGGGATTCCGTGCGCTTCTCTGAGCCGTGAACGGCGGATAACCACGAAGTCCACGAAGCTTGCCCGCCTGCGGCGGGACGGGGAAAATGGGGACTGGCATCCCGGAGGGTGCCTGTATCCCATTTTCCGTCTATCCTGCCCATCCTGTGCATCCTGTTAAGGTCGTCGCATTCCCGCCGCTGCTTTGCAGACTGCCAGGCCCTGTCCGTTGCGCAGCCGCCGGGGGAGGTTACAATGGGTGCCCTTCAGGCCGACCTCAGTGGGAGAAGAAGGCATGGACGACTTCCGCGGCGACGTCTACATGGCTACCGTTCTGCTGGAGAGGAACCGCTGGACGGTCGAGAAGAGGCCCTCGTTTCGCGTAAGCGATTGGCTGGAGCGCTTTGCTGACGCCGGTTTCGACGGGATAGAGCTGTGGGAGAACCACGCGGCGCTGTGCGCTCCGGAGGAACTGGCCGCGCTGGAATCCTCTGCTCTCCCCATTGCCATATTCAGCTCCTATGCGGCGCTTGATGACGCCTGCGCTGCCGAGCGGGAACGGGTTGCGGATCTTGCCGGGCGGCTTCGGGCCAGGAGGATCAAGTTCAACTTCGGCTCGGACCCGTCTCAGGCCGAGGCCTACGTGCGGAACCTGAAGGAGTGGCGAACGCTCCTGCCGCAGGACTGTGCGCTGCTCTGCGAGTGCCATCCCGGGACGATTGCGGAAGAACCTGCCGGCGCGGCGGAGCTGTTCGGACTTCTGGACGGCATCCCTGTCCAGGTCATCGTCCACGCGTTCTTCCTGCCGGCCGACAGGTTGAGAGAGTCGTTCAAGTGCCACGGACGTGCGGTCACCCACGTGCACGTTCAGGTGGTGGACGAGGAGGGGGCCAGGCAGCGGCTCGATTGGGACGCGGACCTGGTGAAGGAACGGCTGCACATCCTGCGCGAGGAGGGATTCAGCGGTTCGCTCTCGCTTGAGTTCACCGGGGGCACAGCCGCTCCGGACGAGGACATTGAGGCGCTGTTCCGGAACGCCGTGGCCGACCTCGACTTCTTGAGAGACGCCCTCGAAGAGGAGCGTTTGACTGGCCAATGACCCGGCGGGGCGGCCTCCACACTTATGCATTATCTTGTGCGTCTATCCCAGGAGCTTCTCGGCCATGCTGAAGCCCGCGTAGGTGACCACGAAGCTCAGGATCAGACTGGGCAGGCAGCCGAGCTTCAGCAGGCCCACGACGAGGAACATCTGACCCAGGCACACCACCATCCCGTAAAACATCAGAAGATGCCGCGCCAGCCAGACAACAGCCCCGGGCGAGCCCTCGCCTCCAGACGTCAGCAGCGCGATCACCGCCACAATGAAGCACACGGGCACCATCACGATGAGCGACCCGATGCGGACAACGGCCAATCCCTGGCTGACGCCCAGTGGTTTGGGTTCCCTCTTCAACGCGACGCAGATCAGGTTCAACATGACGGCGGCAGTGAGCAGCTCGCAGAACATGCTGAACCAGTTGCCCAGCGCGCTGCCGATCGCAAAGGCCCTTGGTGCCGCCGCGAAAGCTTGCACAACGGCGGTGACGATCATCAGACCAAGAAGCAGTCCCGCCGTCTGGGCAATGAAGCGCCGGTCCTTGATGCCGGTCTCGAAGTACGGCAGGGCCTCCTTGGGTTCCTTGGCGATTATGCGCAGCAGGCCGATGGGGCCCCCCGGCGGAGGAGCAGCTTCGGCGGGCGGCTTCTCTTCGACGGGCTCCCGGTCCAGCGGCCGAGGCGTGGGCTCAGGGACCTGTGCGGACGGCCCGCGTTGCTCCAGTTCGAGTTCGGCGGGCGCTTCAGGGGTCGTCCCTTCCGGGACGCCCGGCCGGTCGGGCTGGGGTTGGCCCGCGTCTTCCTGCAGCGACATGTCCTCGAGCTGTACTGTGTCGAGCCAGCCCTCAGCGGCCTCGACTTTGACCTCGCGGCCGCACCTGGGGCAGGTGGCGTTCTCCGCACCGGGCTCGACGTCGAACTCGTGCCCGCACTCGCACGTTACCCTCATCGGTCTTCTCCTGGGTCCTGTGGGGCGACGGCACCGGCTGCGATCGCAGGCGGCAGCCCTGCACGGCGGCAATTGTACGCCCGCAACGGGTTTGGTGCAACCGTCACTGCGGCGCAGGCGCCGCGGCAGTGCGTCGGCTTGTCGACACCGGTCTGCGTTTCACCTATCATCCTGGATTCCCCATTTACCGTTAGGTTTCCAGTTGTTGGAGGAGGTAGAATATAGCTACCAGAAGCGGTTTTGAGGGCAATTAAGTCATCTGGAGATAGAGAGCCCATGAATGACACGAAAACGCGGCCTCAGAAAATTGACAAAGTGCGCAAGGAGCCGTATGCTGCGAGAAGGTGGCTCAGCTGGCAGAACGAGAGCCGCATCTGGGAAAGATCGATTGAAACGGTAGTCTTATGGCCAGGAAGCAAGGGACGGGTGTTATAGGATCTTCGCCGCTCTGCAAAGGAGAAGATGTGAAGAAGCGGGCAGTTATCACCATGGTGGGCGTCATCCTGTCGTTTGCTCTTGCCGTTGTCTGGGGGCAGAAGCAGCCGGCCAGGTCGCCGGTGCCTGACGCCGCTGCCCAAGCCGCTGCCGAGGAGTTCATCCGGCAGGCATTGGAAGAAGATTATCAGAAGCGACAGCCCGAACACAGGCGGACATTGGCGAAGAAGCTGCTTGAGATGGCATCGGAGCATCAGCAGGAGCCCACTCTGCGCTATGTGTCGCTGCGGGAAGCTTGCAGGGCTGCTGCCGAAGGCGCCGATGCAGAGCTGACTTTGACCGCCGCGGAGACGATCGCTCTACATTACGAGGTCGATTCGTTGTCCACGAAGATGCATGCTCTCGGGCAGGTTGGCATGTCCATCTCGGAGTGGGAGGATGCAAAGGCGCTGGCGGAGGCCTACCTAAAGGTGAGCGATGAAGCCGTCGCTGCGGACGACTATCTGCTCGCCGCTAAGGCTATCCCTGCTGCGCGCCGCTGGGCGGAGTGGGCGAGAGAAACGCAGTTTGTCGTGGCCATATTGCGAAGATATCGGGAGATCCAGCATATACGCGCTGCCTTCGACAAGACTGCCGAGACGAGGGAAGCGCTGAAGAATGACCCCGACGACCCGGAGGCCAACTTCATAATCGGCCGATTCCTGTGCTTGGTGAAAAACGATTGGGACGCAGGCCTTCCGCTGCTTGTCAAGGGCTCGGACGAGGAGTTGAAGCGGATCGCACAGGCAGAGCTTCGGCGGCCGACCTCAACTGAGGATGTCGTCAAGATAGGGGACGATTGGTGGGATCTCGCCGACAGCCAGATCGACAAGAGGGCGCGCTGGGCCCTCCGCACTCGGGCAGCCTTTTGGTATCAGCAGACTCTGTCGGATCTCTGGGAGACGGACGAGGACAGAGTGCGGGCGCGGCTGCGGCAGGTGGAAGAGGAGGCGTTGCTTCCCAGGAAGCCGGTCATAATCGCTGACGTACCACCGCCCCCGCCCGAGGAAGAAGGGCCGCCTCCAAGGCTGGCCATCGGACTCCCGCCAGAGATCGGTGAGGCGTGGCCGATTGTCTTTGAGGACCCCCTGGATCAGGAAACGTGTCTTGAACATGTCTACGTAGCCCGCGGCATGTACGGTGGACATGTCCGTGTGCAGAAGGGCCGCTGGCTGGCCGCCTCGGGGATACACAGCAATTCGGCCGCCTGGTGGGACTGCCCGGTCGGGGATACCCTGGGGTTATCGGTCGAGTTCAAGATCCTCCAAGGCACGCCTTTGGTATGGCTCTGCGGCCCGGGATATGGGAACAGCACTGCTTTGGGCTATTGCCTGGTGCTGCGCTCGGACAGTGTCGCCGTCTGGAAGGAGGGCGAAGCTCTGGGCACTGCCAAGCTGCCGGAGGAGCTCAAGAAGGACAGATGGTACCGCCTCGACGTGGCCAAGAACGGGACACTACTTTCCGTCTACATAAACGGGTGGCGAGTCGGCGCGTGGCGAGACCCACGGCCGCTCAGTGGGCTGCTCCATTCCTTTGTGGCTTTAGGTGCGTCAGGCGGTGGCTGGCGGGGTGTTGGCATCTGCTACCGGTTTCTGAGCATACGCATGCCGGCCGACGTAGTCGCCCGACTGCAAGAGGTCCCGGTCAAGAAGTGCTACGACCCGCCCCGGACGCTGGCACCGCTGCCGAACTGGGCACCTTTACTCTCGTACGATTTCACCCAAACTGATCCATCCGACTGGTCGCTCACGCAGCCCGGCGCAATCAAACAAACGGCGGAAGGCGTCGTCTTGTCGGGTTCTAACGCGCGTCCGCAGATGTGGTGCACGGAGTCGATCGCGGGGAGCTTCGCCGTCGAGTGTGAAATGTCGTACGTGCCCGGCAGGGAACAGCTTGGTTTTCACATCATGCTGATCTTGGGCAAGGAAGCGGACACATGGTCGCCGCAGTGGGGCCGATGGGACCTGATCTTCCCGCACTCGCACGGGAGCATCGAGCTGAGCTGGGCCTCCGCTGGCCAGAGAGCAAAAACGCTGGCCAGGACGCCGCATTTTGTTCCCGTGGACGGCCGCTGGTATACCATCAGGATCGAAAGAAGGGGGAACTACTTGCGCGTCTTCTCGAACAATGGGTTCTTGTTCGAGGCGGCCGCGCCCCCAGACATTCCACAGGGGGTTCCGGTCTATCTGGGCATCAGTCAAGACTTCGGAGGCTCAATCGTGCGGCAGGTCGCGGTCTGGCAGATTCAGTAGTTGTGCGCCACGGGCATCTGCCGAACTGCTCACTTAGCTGGACGGTGAAGGTGGCTATCGAGGTATCGGAACAGCTCAGCAGGAAGATAGAGGCACTGCCGCGTCGGCCGGGCGTGTACCTGATGAAGGACGCTCGGCACGAGGTGATCTACGTCGGCAAGGCGAAGGACCTTCGCGCGCGGGTGCGCAGCTACTTCCAGGAAGGGGGCGAGGACTGGCGCCTGATCTGCAAGCGCATTGACCAGGTCGCCGATGTGGACGCCGTCGTGACCGCTTCCGAGAAGGAAGCGCTGCTGCTGGAGAATAATTTCATCAAGCAGTTCCGACCCAAGTACAACGTCTACTTCCGCGACGACAAGAGCTTC
>DAOVRD010000288.1 GCA_030628375.1 Planctomycetota bacterium | reverse complement strand
GCGGCCGCGCTGCTACTTTGCATGTGTAGCCTGGGCTGCCGAGCGCCCGACTGGGTGCAGCGGCCGCCGACCGACTCCGGTCACTTATATGCCGTCGGTAGCTGGCCCAAGACCTATTACGCCAATCAGCGCGAGAAGGCGGAAGAAGAGGCCCGGGTAGCCGTGGCCAGGACAATTCACAGTCACGTGAACGAACTCGTCCTGCACGTCCAGACAAGGTACGGGGCGGCCACGGTGGAGCGGCTGCGCCGGGTGGCCTCCAGCATCACCGACGCTGACCTGGAAGGATGCGAGCCGGTGGCGGTGTGGACGGACGAGCGAGGGCGCGTGGGGCCGGCGGGGACGATGTACGCCCTGGCAAGAATAGGGCGCATGGATGCAGCAAGAGCCATCCAGAAAGCCGCAGGCGTCCCGCTGGCGACCGAGGAGCGGGAGGCGCTCGAACAGATCCTCCAGGAGTTGAAGACCAGTCCCGGTGCCGCAGAGTAGCGAGGCACCCACACAGGTCCTGAACCAGTTGCACAGCGGCTGGGGCAGTCGAGTGGGGCGGCGCGCGACGACACGCGAATCCCGAATCGGGAGGCGGAGAATGAAACACAGGCTTCTTTCTTTGGTCTTGCTGGCCACGTTCTTCCTTATCGGGTGTCACGCCGGCCAGGTCAAGGTGCCCCGCACAGACGCCCCGGACTCTCCCCTGGTCTGGAAGGACAAGCTCGACGGCAGCATCTTCGTCAAGAAAACGCGAGCGATCCGACTCTCGTTCGATACCGGCCTCCTTGGCATCAGGACCGGCCCGGCCGTGGAGTTCCGAAGGTCCGTTGAGCAAAAATGGAACGAGAGGGTCAACACGGTGAACGTCATGTACCAGGCGCTGTGCAACGACTGGAACTCGGGCCTCCTGTCCGTCGAGCGCTACAACAGGAAGCGGGACAAGATAGACGAACTCTACAACGTGCTGGCCAGGGAGCAGTCCGGCTTCAAAGATGATGTCGGCGAGTACTGGAAGAAACAGTCAGACCTGGTGTTCGCGGAGCTGAATCAGGAACTGAGGAAGGAAAAGGAACGCGAACTCAAAGAGAACGAAGCCGAACTGGGGAAGAAGGTTGACGCTGCAATAGCGAAGTTCGACGCGCAACGCTCGCGCATCGAACAGTGACGAGGCCCGAGGTCGAGTCGTTCTCTTGAAGCTGCACATCTCACCTGACTTGTGGCTTCGGACGGCGGGCCACGGGCACCTGCCCCGCCGGTCTTTATGTGACAAGGGGTGAATCGGCATGAAAGCGCGGGCCTGGTCGCTGGCAGTTGTCTTGGGCGTATGGGCATGCTGGGGGGCGCCGTGCAGGGCAGAGGAGCCGACCGTGCTCGTCACCAGCATGGCCTGCCCGCTCTTCGACGGCCCCGGCGCCTACTATGAGCTGCTCACGCTCCTGCCCGGCGACTTTTCCGTCCAGGTCCCCAGGAATACCGTGGCGAAACCGCGCTGGTGGCTGCGCGTCTCGGGGTTTCCACGCAACGAGACGCAGTTCAAGCAGCTCACGTCGCGCGTCCCGGGGGACGAGGCAAGCCGCAGACTGTGGGTCTCGGTGCGGAACGTCAAGCCGGAGTCCGATGCGTCCGACGAGTTGGGCGAGTTCGCGGCGGCGCCTTTTGAGTTGAGTGAGTTGTCCGCCTCTTTTGCTATGCGGGGCTTCTTAGATCAGGTAGCCTCTGCTCCGGCCGGTCGAGCGCTGACTCGCGCGGAGCTGACCTACATCCTGGGACTGCCGTTCTCTCCGGAGGACCTTCGGAAGTTCCGGCAGGCCAGAGAGCCGTGCAAGCCCCGCAGACAGATCGAGGCGACCACCTCGCACGAAGAACAGCTCGACTTCCTGGGGCACCTGCAGATGGGTTTGCACGTAGTCAACCGCCTGTCCAAGAAGCTGAGAGGCGAAATCATCAAGCACCAGGACGTGGACCGGTATCTCAACCTTGTGGCCGCCTACCTGGCCGAGAACCCGCTGAGTTATGACAGGCGCTTCCGCGTCGTGTTGTGGCAGAACGATGAACTGCTCGGGGCGTTCTCGTCGCCGGGCGGGTTCCTGGTGGTCACGACCGGTCTCCTCAGGGAATGCCGCGACGAGGCCGAACTGGCAGGGCTCCTGGCGCACGAAATGGTGCACGTCTGCCTGGAGCACGGATTGCGTGTGAAACAGTACGCAGACCAAGCCACGGGCATAACGGGCCTGTTCGAGCTCGAACAAGAACTGGACAGAGAGGTGGAAGACAAGTTCGGCCTTCCACCGGAATGGCGGTCGGAGGACTACGCCCACCTGGAGGACATGGCGGGCGACTTCCTCGAGAAGACACTGCTGAAGAGCTACCTCATAGAAGACGAGCACGAGGCAGACCGGTGGGCGGCGATCCTCACGTACAACGCGGGCTACGATCCGCACGCGCTGGGGAGGCTGCTCGTCAGGTTGGAGGGGGGCAGATACAGTCGAGGGTTCCTGACCAACCACGGTCCCGTGGAAGACAGGCTTCGGGTGTTGAACGCCACCATCAGAGAGTTGCAGTTGTCCAACCCGAACGCGGGGACGTTTGAGGACAGATTCAGATCGGCAGTTGGCGGCTTGCCAGTGGCCGCTCGGCCGGCCCCCGCAGGTGCGGACTGACGCAAGCCCTCCAGGTGACCTTGACCTGAGATCCCGCAATCGGTAGGGCCGTTCAGCCTATTGCGAAGTCTTCACCAATTGAAGAGAATTGATGGCGGCATCGCCGGTGGTGACGTGGATTGTGGGGTGAAGGGCCTTGCCGAGGACCCTATCGGTTTCTTCCGGCATCATGCTGGCCAAGTAGGAACGCAGTTCGCCTACGGTGATGATCCCATCCTGCGGACCAGCCGCTTGAAAGCCATCTGCGGCTCCTCTCATTCCCCGAAGCAGCACGTGTGTGAACGCCCCGTTCGACCAGGCCGCATCCTCGACGGCCTTTCGGTCCGTCTCGGCGGCTACCATGAGCACCGTGCCGCGGGGCAGCGGTTGATTCCCCACGAAAGCTCCCGCCACGGTGACGCCGGCGATCCCTTTCGTGCCCCTTGTGATCAGCTTTGCCGCATGGCAGGTGTCCGCAAAGACGACGATGTGACGGGCATTCTTCTCCTCCAATGAATCGCGCACCTTGTCCATCCGGTAGCCGGTGTAAGGCTTGCGGAAGAAGGTATCGTGACAGGCGAAGTACACCTTCTCGGGGTCGGCAGGATCGGGGAACCCGTGGCCCGACCAGTAGAACAGGATAAGGTCATTCTCGCCGGCCTTCGCCAGAAAACCCTCCAGGGCAGCATCTACGGCCTCCTTGGTGGCCTGCGCGTCCACCAGCAGCCTGGCCCTGTCCCGGGTCACCGTCCCCTGGCGCGTCAGAAGCGCGTACATGTCTCTGGCGTCCTTCGACGCATACGGAAGGGGGGGAATCTCCGGGTCCTGATACTCGGACACGCCGATGCATACTGCCCATACACCTGCCGGCACGGCCCCGGTCGCCCCGACGGTGGGCCTCGGCCGCGGAGGAAATCCTGCAGCAGCGATCGGCGGCCTTTCAATGGCCGAAGCAACCGTCGGCGCAGGGGAAGGCGCGGGCCGTAGGGCGACCAGGTCATCCCAATGCGATTGCCCCTGCGAGGCGAGCACTTGCTCAACCTCGGCGATCACTTCCTGCACGACGGGGCTAAGGAGTTTGTCGGCCGGGTAGCCACATTGCAGGGGGTTGCGGCCGTAGTACGCAGCAATACTGCCTCCGTCGCGAGTCTCTGCTGTCTTCTCCCACACCACCTTGCCACTTCCCGCCTCCACCAGGCGCAGATCAAGATGCTGAACGACCGTCCATTCGCCCATAGGCAGGCCCACAACGCCCAGCATCCAACCGATCCACGCTGATGTCCCCAGGAAATGCGGCCTCATAGTCAGCGTGAGGTCACAGACGTCCCCCTTGAGTATGAGGTCCGCCCCTGTGGTGACGTCACCCACCCGGACCGAACCAAACAAGCCTGACTTGCTCAGTTCCGCGGCGAACACCTCGGCCAGGTCGCGTCCGGCGGGTTTGTAAGTAGAGTAATATGACTCTTGCCAGAGCAGCCAGTCCGGCTGTTCCCAGTAAGCCCAGCAGCTTGCCACAGGCACCGCAGACAACCAGAGATTCTGCCTCTCCTTCCTATCACGACGTGATTCCTGGAAAGGCGGGACGGAGAGGACAAGGCCTTTGCCCGGCGATTCGGTCCTCGACTGCACAGTGGACCTGTACGCTGTCTGTATCGCCCCGTCGCGATAGTCCTGCACGCCTACTCCCTGGCAGCCTGCTGCAAGAAGACCGGCGACGCAAAGGAGCAGGCAGCCCCGGACGCAGAACCGCACGCCTTTGAACACCCGGTCCAACATCAATGCCTCTCGCACTCCGCGCATTGAAACCAGGACGCCAGGGCCCAGTCCACCCCCAGGATCATCGCGCAGCGGGAGAAGCGTCAGACCGCTTCCCCCGCAGATTCCCCGACAACCGTTGTCATCGAGAACAGAAGGCCAGCCCTTTCGGCGCGATCAGTTGGCTGACTGATTGATCCGAATTGCTTTGCCCTTCACGGTCGCCGTCATGTCGGAATAGATAAAGTAATTCTTCGTCACGACCTCCCAGCGAGGCGCAAGCAGAGCGTCTGCCCCGGGCTTTGCCTCAATGGCATTGTACAAGGCCGCCGCCTTGACAGGTGCCATCATCTGGAAAGGTGTCCGAATGGCGCCCGCCATGGCAATACAGCCGCTCTTCTTCTCCCCACCGATGGGAATGAACCAGAACAGCGTACCGCCGGACGAAGTACCCTGTGTTGGGCCAAGGACGTCATACGTAGCCTTCGTTGTCAGTTCCTGAAGGGGAACCCCAGTGCCGGGCACACTGTTCGACATGCGGGTGCACCCAACCAGGAATCCCATGCACACTACAAGGGCAAAGGTCAGAACCTGTCTCTTCTTCATTCTCGGACCTCCCACATTCCTTTTGTAACATCAAGTATGCACTCCAGACCGTCAGATCCCAAGCACACGATCATACTGGGTATGTGACTGAAAAGGCCTTTCTTCAGCAGAGCGGAGCGCGAACTTGATAGACCGACAACACGAACTCACCGGCAAACGGCCCACCTCGCCGCTGCCGTACGACTACTTTACGGGATACCGGCCTCGTCTGCAAGCTTTTCAGCGGCGGCGGCGCGGCGCTTTGAGCGTCTCCCTTGCCACCACCGGTTTATCGCGGCAGGCGCTCGATCCACTGCTTGCCTTCGATGATGGTGTCGTTCGCGGGGTC
>DAOVRD010000406.1 GCA_030628375.1 Planctomycetota bacterium | reverse complement strand
GCCCCTGGCCACCAGAGTCTTGAGCGTGCTCGGCACGTGGACGAAGCAGCCCTCGGGGAGCACTTCGTAGACGGCGCTGCCGGAGCCGCTTGGGCTCGCAATCAGGACCGCGAAGTCCCGCACGAAGCGCCCCGCGATGTTCCCACCCACTTCCATCAGCTCTTTGAGGTGGTCGGTCAGCCGCTCAAGGACGTAGCTATTAATGTCCACACGGATGCCGTATGCTGTGAGGACATCCGCAGCCACTAGCTGGCTCCCGTAGTTGAAGAGGCAGCGACCGGCCTCGGTGCCAGCCGGCCGGAGTTCGGGCGGTAGTTGTTCCAGCAGCCAGGCCTGCTTTTCCCTCACCAGCCGGGGAACGTCGTTGGTGTTGGAAAAGTCCGCGGCGAATTCCAACCAGTCCCCAGTGGGAAAGACTTCGTGCTCCGAGCGAAGGCCTTCGAGGGCTCTTTCGTCCTTCTCGCCAGGGCTAAGCCTGTAGATCAGCATCTTCGAGAGAAGTGCCTGATCCTCGATCGGATAGTCCTGCCCCAGCAGCACTGTGGGGGTGCCCAGCACATAGGTTTTGTCGTGGTTGCCGTGGGTCGTTAATTGGTAGTTGTAAGCCAAGTTCAGATCGGTCACCACGTGCCGGTGGTTGTCCTTCGTGAGCCGGCCCACTTCATCCGCGATCACTGGGATGTTTGTGTTGCTGAGCGTTTTCTTCCGGCGGTAGGGCGTCTGAAAATGCACCGGTGCGCCCACCATCTTGATTCCGAGGCGCTGGCTCAGCTCGCTGGCAACCGTCGTCTTGCCGCTTTCCTTGTCCGCCGTGACGACCAGGTGCGGGTAGGCGCCTCGGAGGCCAGGTTTGAGCGCTGCGCCGAGGATGTGAACAAGAATTCCTTCGACTGAGCTCCCGTGGTGCAGCGCGGCCAGCTTGGCGAAGACATCCTTTGAGCCATCGCGTGCGAGTGTCACACCGTCCAGCAGGCACTCCTCATCGCCAGCGGGAAATCTCACCCCGTTGCCAACCTTCACCGTGCCGTCCCTGTCCCGGTAAGTCCCGACCCACAAGACCGCGTCGGCGTCGGGGTCGCGTTCCTGGATCCTCTCCCGGTCGACGAGGATGTGCATCACAGTCCGGAAACGTCTTGGGTCCGGGATGTTCGCCCTCACGTCGGCCGCCGCCCACGCCTTCGGATCATGAACGTTTCCGACCACCTCCCAACTCTCCTGCGACCCATCCGGGAGCGCCACGGTTGCCTTGTGCATTCCAAAACCTTCCCGTCCAAGGTAACGCACCTCCCCCGTTTTGATACTTCGAGGGACAAAATTGCAAACAAGCCCCACTTCCGATTTTCCGATGTGATACACCGCCCCGTTCCGCTCAACGAGGTCAAACAGCCCCAGGCAGAGCATGTGCGCTGCATGTTGGTCCCCCTCCGGCTGCGCGGCTGTTGCTGCATCATCGGACGGTGGACTTTCTGACGTGCCAGGATCACCAGACGTGTCTGGACTGGCCTGCTCAGCTACAGTTTCGAGCTCACCTTCTGATTGGTCATTCTCGCGTGCCGGACTACACGTCTCGGTGTCATTCATGGTGTCAGTAATCATATTCTCCATAACAACCTCTCGTTGTCAGCCCCTGGATAATCAATGAGCAACCGACCGGGCCGATGGTGCAGTTGTGCCTTCATGTAGGTAATGGAAACCGCCACATGGGCGGCGTCCCCCGGTGTCTCAAGCTTTGGCATGTCCTCCTTTTCTAGCGTTAGTCGTGATAGCCTCTCCTCCGGGGTGGGACGCCCGTGAGGGCCGCACTGCACCTGTTAGGCAATGCTCGCCACCCCACGACATCTTTGGCTCCTCTTGCTGTCATTGTTCGTCCCCCGCGGGATCGAGGGGAGCTGCTAGCATCTGCTCAACATCCCTTTCGATGTTGCGGCCTGCGACCATAAACCTATCACGAAAAGCCAAGAGATCAGACGGCAAGTACATGACCTTCCCGCGATTGCCACGATTGCCAGCCATGTCGTATTTCAAATGGAGGATCCCGTATTTCGCCGTCCACGTGTCCAACGTGTCGACACAGATCCCGAGGATCTGCGCGGCATCCTCCTTACCAATCGGGAACTCGATCTCGTCCAGGGCGATTTTCGCGGTGGCGGACGCTCGTTTCGGTGTCTTCACTCCAATGCGTTTCGCGTGTTCCTTCTCCATTGACCTGCTCATTTCGTAAGCCATCAGATTCTTGCTGAATCGTCACGTGCGTCCTCCTTCTTCTGTTTCGTTTGCTTCTACACACACGTCCCACAACGCTGTCTACGGTTGGCTTGTTGCGCCGCGTTGGCCCCTCCTTTCATGGCAGGTCGACGCTATCCTGCGTCACAAAGAACTTCCTTGAAAGGCAAACAAAAAGCCTGCACGGGCACACAACGTCCGTTTGCAGGCTGTCTACGTTCCTTGAAGCCGCCCTTTCTACGTGGGCGGCTATTTACCTAACAACTAGTTTACCCGGGGCAAGCGCGGGCTGTCAACCAAAACCGCCGCCGGCGTTGCCGTCCGCCGGTGGTCGCCAACTCCGGTCCGCCGGTTGGCCCTCCCAGGTCAGTTCCAGCGTCAGGTCCCCGGCAGCTTGCGTCTGCTGGTGCTTCCGCCATCAGGGGTTGAGCGAGAAGCCTGCCTGAGGTCGAGCACCGAATGCTGTCTCGGTGGTGGAGCTAG
>DAOVRD010000094.1 GCA_030628375.1 Planctomycetota bacterium | reverse complement strand
CCCGTTGGGGAAACGCGCCTGCCAGATCGGCGCACCCGTGAACAGTGAGAGCGCCACCAGGCGGCGGCTGTCCATGGGGGTGAGCAGGCAGCGCCCGTCTCTGATGATCGGCTGCCGGGGCACCCATGAGCTGCTCGGCACGTCAATTCGCTGCCCCAGCCGGTGAATCCGCTCTGCCGAACGAGGATAGGGGCTCACCCACAGCAGGTCGCCGTTGTGAGCGCTGTACGCGCAGACCACTCCCTGGCCGGTCGGATACACCACAACGCCGTCCGAGACGGCGGGCGGGCTCGTGTCAGCCAGGAAGAACTCCATCGAGAAGCGCTGGATCTCTTGACGCGATTCCAGGGCGCCGATGGGCGTATCCCAGAGCAACTGGCCGGTTACGGCGTCCAAACACAGGGCGTGAAGCCGGCCGGTGCGCGCCGCCAGAACGTACGCCCGCTCCCCGTGCACGGTGGGAGCAGTGAAGAACCAGCAGTCGCTCAGGGCCGGAAGCCTGCGTGTCCCGGCCCCCGCTCGCCACAGGAGCGCCCCGCTGGCGGCTTCGTAACAGCGCAACTCATTGGCCAGGGCCAGCTCCTCGGGTGTCGCTTGCCATGGCTTCCCTGGAAGCAGCAGCTTCATCGGGTCGAAATGGACCGCGAAAAGGCGACCTCCGTGCAGACTGAGTGTTGCCAGCCCGTGATTGTCAAACGTGCGCCAGTGGTGGATGTTGCCCACGGGATAGTAGTCCGACAGCGGCTCGGCGTCGTCCCCCTCGCCGCGCAGCAGCGCCAGCCCCAGTGCTGTTCCCGGCGACGAAGGAATCCAGGCCACGCCGGGGCTTTTCCTGTCCACCGCTACGACGACCCCGTCGCGATTGATGAACACGGCGTCTTGCCCTGCGACCGGCCGGGTCGAGGGCAGCGACGGCCACTTTGGCTTCACCCTGTGCGGCCACGGCAGTTCGACCGTCAGCCCCCACAAGCCCTCCGGGGCCGGGGAGGGCGGAGGTGCGTTTCCTGCGGGGTTGCCGCCCAGCGACGGCCACGCATCATGCTCCGCCGGCCTGCCGGGTGTGCTGAACCGGGCGAAGGCCTCCTCCATGAAGGCGTTGCACTCTCGCTCTTCGCCGTTCGCCGTGACGTGGTCCGTCCCGGAGCCCTTCAAGGCGGCGACGAGCCGTTCAGCCTCTTCGCGGCGGTTCAGCCTGGCGAGGCAGATCAGTTTCTTGGCGGCAATGTGACCGGCGGTGGCGGCGTCAAGATGGAGCTTGTCTGTTCGACGCAACAGCAACAGGGCCGCATCGAACTCGCCGTCGTCCATCAGCAGGGATGCAAGCGCGCTGAGGGCGCGCGGCCCGTCCGTAGCGTTGAGATATCGAGTTGCCGCTTGCTTCAGCAACTTGGGCGAGCGTCGGGCGACGCCTTGCTGGTAGATCTTCCGGCAGGCGGCGTCATGCAGCAGCGCGTAGACGCGCCGCGCTTCGGCCGACAATGACGCCATCCGTTCGTTGACCAGATCGGCGACGGGCACGTATGCCTCGCCGTTCCAGGCCAACTCGTTTCCACGCTTGTCGAGCAATGCCTGCAGGATGGGCAGTGCTCGCTCCCACTGGTGCTTCTGGATAAGGCGGCCGGCGGCCTCCAGATCGCCTTCGGCGTCCGGGTCAACCGGCAGCCGGATGCGCGATGAGACGTGCCGATCGGCTTGCCCGGGTTTCAGGGGCTCGGTGCCGCTGAGCCGCGGCGGGCCGAGCAGCGTGAGCAGGACTCCCAGCCCGACGAGGCACATTCCGCGCGAAACGGCGCGTGGGACTGTCCCCTGAGCGTGCCAGCGGCGCATGAGGCGTCCCGTCCTCCCGTTGGGGTTCTCGTCACGGGTCCCCGCAGCGAGTTGCCGTCTACGGGGAAGTGCATTGTATCGGCCGGCGCTGGCGGCCGCCAATCTCTGCTGTGGGGAAGAACTGAATTCTGCGGCACTATTCGTTCTTCTTGACGCTGCGTGAGAATGGTGGTAGTATGCGAGTTGGGATGGACACGCGGCGCTTGGCTGATTCCAGAATGTCGTTGAGCCGCCGCAGTCCCCCAATTGGCGACGTAGCAGTTCCGACACCCCGTGTGTGGTAGGGAAAGATAATGTCTGCAAAACGTTCGGCGTCCGGATGGAGCAAGGCGAAGATAGTCAAGCGCATCAAGGCGCTTCACAAGAAGCGCGAGGATCTGTCATACAACCGCATGGCGCGTGTGCATCAGGGCCTTCTGGCGGCTGCCAATTACCACTTTGGAAGCTGGGGCAAGGCTGTGGACGCGGCTGGCGTCGACTACGCCAGGGAAGTGCGCAGAATCCCGAAGTGGACGAGCGAAAAGATAATCAAAGCCATCAAGGCAGCGCACAAGAGCGGAGCCGACCTGTCCTGGACCAACGTGACCAAGAACAGGAAGTACTCGGCGCTTGCCTACGCGGCCATTCGCGCCAGCCAGTTCGGGAGCTGGGACGAGGCCCTGGAAGCCTCCGGCGTGGCCCCTAGCAAGATTCGCCGTTACGAGGCGTGGGACGAGGAGAAGATCATCGCGCAGATCAAGGACCGGGGCAAGCGAGGCAAGGCCCTCAATTCCAAGGCCATGCAAGATGAGGACTCCAAGCTGTTCAACGCCGCGTTGAACTACTTCCAGGGCTGGGACAAGGCACTCCGGGCGGCCGGCATCGTGCCCGAAGACGTCTATAAGAGGCGCCGCTGGAACAAGGACATCATCAGGAAGGAAATCAAGGCGCTCAATCGAAAAGGCGTCTACCTGGCAGCGCCCAACATGAGGAAGAACCACTCCTCGCTTTACAGCGCCGCCTGCAAGTACTTCGGCAGTTGGACCGGCGCCAGGGAAGCCTGCGGCATCAGGAAGAACTTCCACAAGAAGAAGTGACGCCGCGGGCGCGGCCCCTCAGGGCCATTTGATCCTTGGCACGACTGCGCTGTCCAATTCCTCCGCCAGGCGGTTCGTGATCCCTTCAAACGCCGCAGGGACGGAACGGCGCAGTTGCATCTTGTACAACGCCCTGTCCCCGTGGCGCTCCACTTTGTAGTCCAACACGTCCACTTCGTTGCGCTCTCGCGGCGGCGGCGACCCAGATGCACGCCGCGGTGGTCAGACCCCGTATCCTGCGACCGGGCACGATGATGGCTCCCGCCCCGATGGCCGGATGGCGCGGATGTTCCGGCATTTGTCCCTTCGAACGGGAATCTGGTACAATCGCCGGTTCCGAAAACCTGAAGGCTGATAATGATGGCGGACCGTCCTGAAACGAGTGGGGGGCCGCGCGGAAAGCAACACGTCTCGCTGCCTTACCTGACGGGGCTGCTGCTTGTGCTGCTGTTCGCGTGGTTCCTGGTCTGGTTCTTCTTCTACCGTGCGACCGCCGGCGAGCGCCTCATGGTCGCCTCCTTTCGGCAGGCCCTTAGCTTCATCCCGGCCACCTATGTGGAGGAAGTTGACCAGGATAAGTTGTACGAGGGGGCGATGAGGGGCATGGTGGCCCAGCTCGGCGACAAGCACAGTGCTTATCTGACGGCGTCGCAGATGGAGCGCCTGAATGCGGAGACCGCGGGGGAGTTTGGCGGAATCGGCCTTGTCGTCACGCAGAAGAACGACATGCCGTTGATTGTGGAGGTGCACGAGGACGGTCCGGCGCATCGGGCGGATATCCAGGTGGGCGACTTCATTACGGATGTGGACGGCGAGGGCGTCGAGGGCCTGGCCCTCGACCAGGTGGTTGACCTGATCCGAGGTAAGGTGGGCACTGACCTTGAGCTGGGACTGCTTCGAATGGCCACCGGGGAAGCCCTTACGCGCAAGCTGACCCGGGAGAAGATCAACCTGCCGACCGTCAAGTGGGAGATGCTGGAGGAAGGCATCGGCCGCCTCCAGATCGCTTCTTTCGACGAGGACCTACCCAAGGACGTGGAAGAGGCTCTGGCCGCCCTGGAAGCCGAAGGCATGAAGGGCCTGATCCTGGATCTGCGGCGCAACAGCGGCGGACTGGTGGACCAGGCCGTCCGCGTCTGCGACATGTTCCTCGAGGGGGGGCGAATCATCCGCCAGGTAAGCCGGCACAAGAGGCTGCAGAAGACAGTGAACGCCACGCCGAAGGTCCGGGTGGACGCTGCCGTGCCGATCGTTATACTTGTTGATGAAGGGACGGCCAGTTCCGCCGAGATCCTGGCCGGGGCGCTGCAGGCCAACGGGCGCGCCACCGTTGTCGGTGCCAACACCGTCGGCAAGGGCGCCGTCAGCAGTGTGGTCTCGCTGCGGGACGGCTCGGGTCTGGCCATCGTCGTGTCACACTACGAGCTGGAGGGAGACCGTATTATCGAAGGGGAGGGCGTCGAGCTGGACGTTGTGGTCGGCGAGCTGTCGGACTTCCCGAAGGATCGGGATCCGGACAAGGTGCAGGCCTGGCGCGACCTCTACGCCAGGAGCAAGGAGGAGCAGCTCCAGAAGGCTGTGCAGATCCTCAGAGAGAAGCTGAGCGGGCCGTAGCGCGCTGTTCGGTCGGATTCTGGCCTCTCAGGTCTCTCGGGGGCTCCGGGAGCCTTGCGGGGGCAGCGGGGGGGACACATGCGACTGACTCGGACAAAGATCGTGGCCACGGTTGGACCGGCCTGCGGGCAGCCGGACCTTATCGGCCGTCTGCTGGAGGCCGGGGTGGACGTGTTCCGCCTCAATTTCTCCCACGGCGACCACGCGACCCACGCATCCTACATCCAGATGATCCGCGAAGCCGCAGCCCGGGCGGACAGGCCGGTCGCCATCATGCAGGACTTGCAGGGCCCGCGCATTCGCACGGGCGCCGTGCGCCGTCATGAGTGCGTGCAGTTGGTAGAGGGGATGGACGTTATCCTGCGGGCGGGCGATTTCGCGGCCGGTCCCGCCCCAATGGGAGGCGTCTGGACCATCCCGGTGAACTACGAGCAGCTCGCTGCGGACGTGAAGCCGGGCGACAGCATACTGCTCAGCGACGGGCTGATCGAGTTGACGGTCGTTGGCACCGATGGAATCGAGGCCCGGTGCCGCGTTACGGTGGCGGGCAGCCTCGCGGAGAACCAGGGCATCAACCTGCCCGGAGTGGATCTGAGCATCAGCGCTCCCACCCGGAAAGACATCGAGGACCTGCGCTTCGGGGTCGAGCACGGCGTGGACTACGTGGCGCTGAGCTTCGTGCGCGCCGCCGGCGACGTGGTCCGCCTCAAGGAAGAGATGGCCAGGTGCGCCGGCCCGGACACGCAGATTCCCGTCATCGCCAAGATTGAGAAGCCCGAGGCCGTTGACAATCTGGGCGGAATCCTCGAGGTCGCCGATTGTGTAATGGTGGCGCGCGGCGACCTGGGCATCGAGATGCTGACGGAGGACGTGCCCGCCGCTCAGAAGAAGATCATCCGCATGGCGAACCGTTGTGCCGTGCCCGTCATCACCGCGACGCAGATGCTGGAATCCATGCTGAGTTCGCCCCGGCCAACTCGCGCCGAGGCGAGCGACGTGGCCAACGCCATCCTCGACGGCACCGACGCCGTGATGCTCAGCGGGGAGACGTCTATCGGTCGCTATCCGGTCGAAGCGGTCCGCGTGATGGACCGCATAGCCGACCGGGCCGAGGAGATGCGCCGCGAGGAGGCGGGACCACAGCCGCCGGACATGGACGAGGTCGGAAGCGCCCAGCAGCGCGCCCTGGCCGTCGCGGCTTGCAGCATCGCCGACGAACTGGGCGTCGCCGGCATCATTCCGTTCACGATGACGGGCAGCACGGCGCGTTACATCTCGCAGAGGCGTCCGGCGGCGCCCATATATGCTCTGACGCCGGACCCGGCCACGTATCGGCGCCTGGCCCTGCTGTGGGGCGTGCGCGCCGTGCGGCTGGACATGTTCGAGAGCACGGATGAGATGATCGAGCGGGGCCAGAAACGGTTGCTGGAGCTGGGTCTGGGGTCGGCGGGGGACACTGTCGTCTATGTTGCCGGCGCTTCAACCCGCACGCCCGGCGGCGTTGATATGCTCAAGATCCACCGTTTCTGAGCCGCCACGCTCGCTCCTGCCGCACGGGGGCGATGTGCAGCTCGTAGGGCACGGCGCGCCGTGCCCCTACCACACGCGGGCGATGTGCAGCGCCGGCGCGCCCGCGGGCGGGTCTTTGACACTTCCCCCGTTGTTCTGCTATGAATCTGTAGGCCGCTTCAGGGCGTGCTATATCACCAATCGGAGGCATAAGTTGCGCAGAGGCGCGTCCAGATTTGCGAGGGCGTTCTGGTTCGGCTTGCTGCCCCTGGGGCTGCTGCTGGTCGGGTGCTCCAACGACCCGTATCCGCCACCCGGGGATGAGAAGGTCATGTACGGGGTTCTGGGTGAAGATCCCCACGGGCTCGACCCCGTCCAGGCGGGCGACACCCTGTCCCACGGCATCATCAGCCAGATGTACGAGTCCCTGTTCGAGTACCACTACCTCGAACGCCCCTACGCGTTGAAGCCATGCCTGGCCGAGTCCATGCCGGAAGTGTCCGCCGATGGCCTCGTCTACACGATCAGGATCAAGCGGGGGGTGCACTTCCAGGATGATGCTTGCTTCGTGGCGACGGGCGGCAAGGGCCGGGAGCTGACGGCCGGGGACTTCGTGTACGCGATCAAGCGACTTGCCGACTTTGCCAACAAGCCGCGGGGGTGGTGGCTGCTGCAGGGCAAGGTGGTCGGCCTGGACGAGTTCAATGAAGAGTCGGTCGAGACGGCGGCGGCGGGCGGGAAGATGGATTACGACCAGCCCGTGGCGGGACTAAGTGCCCCGGACCGCTACACGCTGCAGATACGCCTCAAGGAACGCTATCCTCAGCTCAAGTACGCCCTTCAGATGTCGTACACCGCCGCAGTGCCCCGCGAGGCGGTGGAGTACTACGGGGAGGACTTCGTCAACCGTCCGGTCGGGACGGGACCCTTCCGCCTGAAGGAGTGGCGCAAGAGGTGGAAGCTGGTGCTGGAGAGGAACCCGACCCATCGGGATGACTTCTACCCCGACCGGGGCGAGCCGGGCGACCGGGAGGCGGGTCTGCTCGACGCCGCCGGCAGCAAGCTCCCGCTGGTGGACGAAGTCTACTACACGATAGTGTCGGAGGCGCAGCCTGCCTGGCTCCTGTTCAAGCAGGGCTACCGGGACGCCTCGGGCATAAGCAAGGACAACTTCAACCAGGCCATCACGCCGGCCAAGGAACTGTCAGACGAGTTCGAGGCCAAAGGCATCCGCCTGACCAAGTTCCCCGAAATGGTCGTCTATTACGTGGCCTTCAACATGAAGAACCCGGTGGTCGGCACCAACAAGAAGCTGCGCCAGGCGATGAGTCTGGCCTACGATACCGAATGGCGGATAGAGCATTTCGCTAACGGTCGCGCCGTGTCGGCCCAGGGGCCTATTCCGCCGGGGATGTTCGGTTACGATCCTGAGTTGAAGAATCCATACAAGCAGTTTGACCCGGAGAAAGCCCGCCAGAAGCTGGCCGAGGCCGGTTATCCGGGCGGCATCGGCCCGGACGGGGAGCGGCTGGAGATCACCTACGACATCGGGTCGGCTGTACCCGCGGCAAGGCAGGCGGCGCTGGTTTTTGCCGGCGACATGGAGGCGATTGGCATCAAGGTGGATATCCAGACCAACACCTGGGCCGAGTTTCTGCGCAAGAATAAAGACGGGCGGCTGCAAGTGTTCGGCGTGGGCTGGATCCTGGACTACCCCGACCCGGAGAATTTTCTTCAGCTTCTCTACGGGCCGAACAAGGCGCCCGGGCCCAACGGGAGCAACTATGACAACCCGGAGTTCAACCGGCTTTTCGAACGGATGAAGGCGATGGACGACACGCCCGAGAGGCTCGTCATCATCAGGAAGATGGTGGACATCGTGGTTGAAGACGCGCCCTGGATTCCCGGCACGCACTCGGTCAGTTACACGCTGCATCATCAGTGGGTCAAGAACGTCAAGCCGCACGCGATCACGGGCGGGAACCTGAAGTACAGGGACGTGGACATGCAGTTGTGCAAGCGGCTGCGCAGGCAATGGAACCGCCCCAACTACGGCGCCGTCGGCGTGTTCCTGGCTGTGACGGCGTGTGCGGCCCTTCTGCTCGGGGCGCTGAGGAGAGGCTCAGCCGTGAGGAGCGCGCAGCCATGACGGCCTATATCGTCAGACGGGTGCTCTACACGATCCCCCTGGTGCTGGGGGTGTGCTTCTTCACCTTCGTGCTTTTCGACATGGTCTTCTCACCACGGGAGCTTGCGATCCAAGAGCTGGGCAAACATGCGGACGAGCAGCAGATCGCCGACCTCATGCGCAGTCGGGGATGGGACAAGGGCCTCTTCTACAACGCGGAAGCCGGGGGCCTGAAGTCCCTGACCGACACGCGTTTCGTCAACCACATGAGCAAGCTCTTGCTGTTCCGTTTCGGACGTACGGCGAAGACGCACGAGCCGATCGGCCGCAAGATCCGCGAAGGCATGGTGCCTTCGCTGACGCTGACGGTGCCCATCTTTGTGCTGGGGCTGATTATCGGCATCTGTCTGTCGCTGATGGTGGCTTACTTCCAGGCCACCTACCTTGATCTGGGGGCGGTCGTGGTCTGCGTGGCCTTCATGTCCATTTCGATCCTCGTCTACATCCTGGCGGGGCAGTGGCTGCTGGCTCAGCACCTCCGGCTGTTCCCCATCTACGGGTATGCGGGCGGCATCCATGCGGGGCGGTTCCTGATACTGCCCATCGCCATCGCCGTCATCAAGGGGCTTGGGGGGGACGTGCGCTTCTACCGGACCGTGCTGCTGGAAGAGGTCGGCAGGGACTACGTGCGCACGGCGCGGGCCAAGGGGCTGGGCGAACGCCTGATCCTGTTCAAGCACGTCCTGAAGAACGCCATGATACCTGTCCTGACTCGAACCGTGCTGGCGATCCCGTTCCTCTTCATGGGCTCGCTTCTGTTGGAGAACTTCTTCGGGATTCCGGGTCTGGGCAACATGACGATCGAGGCGGTCGCCAACGGCGACACCCGGGTGATGGCGGCCATGGTCTACCTGGGGGCACTGCTTTTTGCGTTCGGTAACCTCATGACGGACATCAGCTACACGCTGGTAGATCCGCGAGTCAGGCTGCGATGAACGGCACGGACATCACGGAAGCGCGCTCGCTGTGGGCCGAAGCCTGGCGCCGGCTCAAGCGCAAACGGCTGGCCATGGTGTGCCTGGGCGTGGTCTCGTTCTACGTAACTCTGGGCGTTCTGGACTTCATACCGGTGTGGCACACCGTCGGCACGGGCGAGGCCGCCGTCAGGGAGCGCGGCACCCTGGTGGACTGGATATTCCGCCGGGCGGTCGGCGAGGTGGACAAGACGGAGAGCTACGCCGCGCCCCTGGAGGGCCGCCACCTGGTGGGCGCTGACATCCAGGGAAAGGATGTGCTCTACAAGATGATCAAGGGGATCAGCACCGCCATCATCATCGGCGGGCTGACGGCGGCCATCTACATCCCGCTGGGGCTGCTGTTCGGCATTGTGGCCGGCTACTTCGGCGGCGTCGTGGACGACGCCATAGTCTACGTCTATTCCACGCTGGCCTGCATCCCCGGCATACTGCTCCTCATCGCCCTGATGTCCGTTATGGGGAAGGGCATAGTGCAGTTGTGCATCGCCATGGGAGTGACCAGTTGGGTAGGTCTGTGTCGGCTGATCCGCGGGGAGACTCTCAAGCTGCGCGAGACGGATTACGTCACGGCCGCCCAGGCGGTGGGCGCGAGCTGGCCGCGCGTCGTCTTCAGGCACATCCTGCCGAACCTCTTCCACATCGTCATCATCAGCTTCACGCTCGGCTTCAGCGGCATCATCATGTCCGAGGCTGTGCTGAGCTACATCGGCATCGGCGTGGAGCCGACGACCATATCGTGGGGAACGATGATCAGCGAGGCCAAGATGGAACTGTCGCGCGATCCCAGCGTCTGGTGGCAGCTCACCGGGGCGGCGGGGGCGCTGTTCCTGCTGGTTCTGGCCTTCAACGTGTTGGGCGATGCGTTGCGCGATGCGCTGGACCCCAGACTGAAAACCCAGTGAGGGGACTGTGGCAGCAGAGGCGACACTTCTGGACGTGAGGGACCTGGCGACGCACTTCTTCACAGAGGACGGCGTGGCGCGGGCCGTGGATGGGATTAGTTTCTCGATCGGACGCGGGGAAACGTTCTGTCTGGTGGGGGAGTCGGGCTGCGGCAAGTCCGTGACGGCCCTCTCGATCATGCGCCTGGTCCAGTGCCCGCCCGGCAGGATCGTCTCGGGCAGCGTGCTGTTCGAGAGGCAGGATCTGGTGCAGCTTCCCCTGAGCCGGATGCGGGCGGTGAGGGGCGCGCGCATCTCGATGATCTTCCAGGAGCCGTTGACGTCCCTCAATCCCGTCTTCACCGTGGGAAACCAGATCGTGGAGGCGATCACGGCGCACCGGACAGTCCCCGCTCGGGCGGCCCATGCTCTCGGCGTGGAATTGCTGGACAAGGTCAGGATTCCGGACCCCGAGCAGCGCTTCGGCCAGTATCCGCATCAGATGTCCGGTGGCATGCTCCAGCGGGTGATGATCGCCATGGCCCTCGTGTGCCGGCCGGCCCTGCTCATCGCCGATGAACCGACCACGGCCCTGGACGTCACCATCCAGGCCAGGATCCTTGACCTGCTGAAGAATCTGCAAGGGGAGATGGGGATGTCCATTCTCCTCATTACGCATGACCTGGGTGTGGTCGCCGAAGTGGGCGACAGGGTGGCAGTGATGTATGCAGGACAGATCGTGGAGTGCACGGACGTGAAGTCCGCCTTCCGCCAGCCGCTGCATCCCTACATGGTAAGCCTTCTGAGGTCTCTGCCAAGGATGGACTTGCAGCAAGGCAGACTGGACAGCATCTCCGGGCAGGTGCCGGACCCGCGTCGCTTGCCCGGCGGGTGCCGGTTCCATCCCCGCTGCTACCAGGCCGTGCCGGACTGCGCACGGATCGCTCCGGAACTCCGGGAGATCACACCCGGGCACTGGGCGGCCTGCATCCGCCTGAAAGGCTACTGGGCGGGCGGCGATCCGCTTGGCCGCAAACTGGCCGTAAGCGACGACGGGGGGATCAATGACTGACGGGGATACACTCCTGGAGGTCCGCGACCTGAAGAAGCACTTCCCCTTGCGGGGGGGCCTGCTTTCCGGGGCGGCAGGATGCGTGCGCGCCGTGGACGGGGTCTCCTTTGCGGTGCGGCGGGGCGCCACGCTCGGCTTGGTCGGGGAAAGCGGCTGTGGTAAGACGACAACGGGCCGCACGTTGCTCCGGCTCCTGGCGCCCACCGCCGGGCAGATACTGTTTGACGGCATACGGGTCCATGCTTTGAAAGGCGGGTCGCTTCGGCTGCTGCGTCGGCGCATGCAGATCATCTTCCAGGATCCCTACGGTTCTCTGAACCCGAGAATGACGGTCGAGAACATCGTTGGCGAACCTCTCAGCGTGCACGGGGTGGCACGTGGCCGGCAGCGACGCGCGATGGTGGGGGAGCTGCTGGAACGCGTCGGCCTCTCGCCGGCCTACGTGAACCACTACCCCCATGAGTTCTCCGGCGGCCAGCGGCAGCGCATCGGCATCGCCAGGGCGCTTGCCTTGAACCCTGACTTCATCGTGTGCGACGAGCCCGTGTCCGCGCTGGACGTATCCATACAGGCTCAGATCGTCAATTTGCTGGCGGACCTCCAGCAGGAGAGGGGCATCTCTTATCTCTTCATCTCTCATGACCTGGCGGTCGTCCGGCATATCTCGCACGACGTGGCTGTCATGTACCTGGGCCAGATAGTGGAGATAGCGCCGCGGGACCGGCTCTATGGGAAGCCGCTCCATCCCTACACGAAGCTCCTTCTGGCGGCGGTCCCCTCTGGCGACCCGGAGCGCGCAGCGCACAGGCAACGCATCGAAGGCGATGTTCCTTCGCCCATCAACCCGCCCGAGGGCTGCGCCTTTCACCCTCGCTGCCCGGTGGCCGACGACAGATGTAGGACGGCGGTGCCGCAGCTTCGCGAGGTCGAGCCGGCACACTTCGTCCGTTGTCTCAAGGTGTGAACCCGGGAAGGGCCACCCTCTTTTTGCATCCTTCGGCCTGCTTGCGGGGGGGGGGGCGCAGCGGAAGGGGACGGCGACCGGCCGCGCGGCGGCACGACCTGGGCGAACAGGCGGCGAGACTGCGAGGAACAACGGCCGCTTACGCCGAGGGACCTCCAGGCGGCAGTTCGATCCCGACGCTGCTTAGCCAGTCCTGTAGTCTGGCGCGCCGGGCATCGATCTGAGGGTGGTCAAGGTTGCAGGGGACGCCGGAGATCTTGGCCAGAGCGTTGCCGAACTGCTTGGCGACGGTGGTGTTCATCTCGTCATAGGCAACCCTGGCGAGGCGCTCCGAGAACAGGTTCCCGACCTGCCTTCCATGCGGCAGGTCGAGCTGTTCGTCTATGACCCTGAGGTGACTGGTCTTCTCATAGTCGTCCGGACCGGCTTCGAGCCCCACCACAGCGTCGCCGATCTTTTTCTTTATCTTCAAGGGGTCGGTCAGCAGCTCTTTCGCCTTGGGGCTGGCCGAGGCGGGTATGACGTCGGCATCGGCCAGTTGATGGATGAGGGCAGCACGGAAGTACTTGACCTCACCGGCGGTGGTCTCGTCGGGGTTCATCGCATAACGGCGAAGGCCGCCCTCCAACTGCCGCCAGGAGTACTCGACGTATCTTGGTTCGCCATGTTGCTTCAATTCCTGGAACCAGAGTCTCCGCCATTCCTCGACCTGCTTTACGGGATCGGGGACATCCCCCTCGATCTTCGGCGGGAAGGCCACCCCCGTTAGTTCTCCCAGCAGTTGAGCCAACTCATTGCGTGCGGCAGCCGGCGCGCTCCGCTCGCCTCCCAGCACGCTCAGTATGGGCTCGACGGGTCCGAGGCCCCGCTTCTGCCGAAGGGCCTGTATTGCACTCTGCCGCGCAGCCGCGTCCGGAGTCGTGAGCGCGGTGCGCAGGTTGAGTTGCCAGGGCTGCTGGTCCACCGGCGGCAGGGAGTTGGGGTTGGTCACCACCCAGTTGTCTAT